>JBDRTC010000979.1:0-2453 GCA_043824335.1 Planctomycetota bacterium
AAGCAGAGCTTGGGACCGAGGTTGAAAGCAGAGCTTGGGACCGAGGTTGAAAGCAGAGCTTGGGACCGAGGTTGAAAACCTCTAACCTTTCCTCAATACCACGCCAAACGCCCGGCGACTGCGTTCGCCGGGGGAATTCACAGAATGAGCGATCAGAACGTACGCTTTCGGCTGGGGCTCTTGGCGCTTGCGCTTTGGGGTATCCACGCCTGTGCGCATCTCGCGAGAGGGACGCCGGAGCAACTGCTCTGGGTGTGCCACGTGGCGGCGCTCGGCGTGGGACTCGGCTTGCTCTTCGGACGGCGGTGGTTGAACGCCATGGGCGTGCTCGTGCTCCTGGTGGGCACGCCCGCCTGGGCCGCCAACCTCTTCATCGCCGGCACGTTCCTGCCGACCTCGTTATTGCCACACGTGGGCGGGCTTGTCCTGGGACTGATGGGGCTCAAGCTGCTCGGGCCGCCGGAAAGCGACTGGTGGAAGGCCCTGGCGCTGGTCGCCCTCTTGCTCCTGGTCTCGCGCGGCGTCGTCTCCGAGGCGGGTAACGTAAACCTCGTCTACGGCATTTGGCCCAAGATGGCCGCCTGGTGGCCCCTCCGAGGCCCCACCATCCCCGCCCAGCTCGCCGCGTGGGCGGTTGTCCTCTGGTCGGTCGAGCGCTGTCTGAGGCGGAGACAGGTGTAGGTTATGCTTGAGCATATCGCGTCTTGAGGTTATCTCCCATGTTGAGCTTCGCAAGTCCGAGACGGAGATATGCTGAAGCATAACCTACACATCTGCGCAACCGCGGCGGGTGAGAAAGTAGGCGGTCGCCGTCGGCAGCGGCTGCCCGGCTCCGCTCGGGCCTCCGCATGCCAGCGATTCGACCTCCGCTCACTCGTCCGCCAAAACTGAGGCGAGCCGGAGGCCGAGGTCGCTGTGGCGGTGGCCCGGCGAGCTGTGGCCGCGATGCGCCGACCGGCAGTGCCCCGCGTGGCGGCCCCAGCCGCCGCCGCGACCCACGCGGTACGAGCCTGTCGGCGAGCCACTCGGATCGTCCGTCGGCGACTGTGCGTAATAGTCAGACGCCCACGAATCGTCACACCATTCCCACACGTTCCCGTGCATATCGTTAAGGCCAAAAGCGTTCGGCAGCAACTGACCGACCGGATGCGTCTTACCACCCGAATTCACACCGAACCACGCGTATTCTTGCAGCGTCGTGTCGCTGTCGCCACAGTACCACGCCGTCATCGTGCCCGCTCGGCAGGCGTACTCCCACTGCGCTTCAGTCGGCAACGCGAATTCCATTCCCTGGGCCTTGCCAGACTCGTTCAGCTTGGCCAGAAACGGCTTAACGTCGTCCCAACTCACTTGTTCCACCGGATGCGATGGGTCGTCCGTGAAACGGGATGGATTGCCGCCCATCACCGCTTCCCACTGGGCCTGTGTCACTTCGTATTTCCCCAGGTAGAAGGGTCGTGTGATCCGCACCCGATGCCGCGGCCCTTCCGTGGGAATCTGATCCATGGCCCACGTGTCATTGGCCGCTTTCGCCTCTTCCAGGAAGCGGGCCCGTTCCTCCGCCGGCGAGCCCATCACGAATTCCCCCGGCGGGATCAGCACCATGGCCATCGTCACGCCGCCTGCTAGAGCAACCTCTTGCTCGACGCGCACGCCCAGGTATTCGGCGCACGCCTCCTGGTGCTTCCTCGCCGTGGCCGCATCGAAAGGAGCGATGGCCGCGGCAGGGGCGTCAACCGGCAGGATGGCTTTCCACGCCGCCGGATCAGGCTCAGGCAGCGGGGCGACCGGCCCTATTTGGACCTTGGCCTCTGATAGGTCCGGTTTCAGTTTTTCGCTTTCCGGCTGTGCGTCCGGCAACGGCCAAAGTGTCACGTCGAACACCTCCCGGCCGCCCGAATTGATCGTGAACGTCTCGGTGTGGGTGCGGAATCCGCCCTTGCTTACCCGCAGCTTGTGCTCCCCTTCGACTAACTCGACCGTTACCGGCTCATCATCGCCTGGAGACTTCAACGTGATCTTGCCGTCGTCTACCGAGATCTCCGCATCCGGCCTGTCCACCGTGACTACAATCGTTCCCTCGGGCGTCCTCACCAAGAAGATCACGCCCAGAAGCAGCAGGATGAACATGACTCCCCCCGCAACGGCGCCGAGGATGACCTGTTGTTTCTTGTCTTTCCCTGGCTGCCTGCGAAGAAGCGTGTCGACCGGCGAAATAACCGGGAAATCGAGCGGCAGGGACTCGTCGGCGGGGGGCTCGTCGGTTTGGATGACCGGCAGCGTGTTGACTTGGGAAGCGTCGGGCGGGGGGCCGCCCAGGTCGACGGTCTCGGCAAGCTGCCCGGGCCGGGGCGCCGTACACTTTTGAAGCTCGGCGATCACTTCGGTCATCGAGCCATAGCGATCCTGGGGCCTTTTGGCCACCATCCGTTGGAAGACGGCATCGAGCGGCT
>JBDRTC010000980.1:0-2145 GCA_043824335.1 Planctomycetota bacterium
AATCACGACGGCCGACCAATTGCTCCAGACGCCGGGTCTGGGACGATGTGAACTGCTGTGCGGAAAACTGGTGGTTATGGCTCCGGCCGGATTTGAGCACGGAAGAATTGTTGCCAACATCACCGGAGCTCTGGTCGTTTACATCGAGCAAGAGAAGCTCGGCGTCGTCGCCGGTGCCGAGACCGGCTTTCAGATCGCGAATGACCCGGATACGGTTCGCGCGCCGGACGTGGCCTTCATCCGCGCCGAGCGAGTCCCGCCCGCGCCGACGCCGGGTTTCTTCCAGGGCGCGCCCGATTTGGCCGTCGAGGTCCTCTCGCCCAGCGACCGTGCCGGCGAGTTGCTGGCCAAGGTGCACGATTGGCTCTCTGCCGGGTGTCTGGCCGTATGGGTCGTCGACCCCGGCGCATGCACGGTTTCCGTCTACCGCAGCCGGGACGAGGCGGTTGTCTGGAGCGTTTCCGACGAGCTGACCGGCGACCACATCGTGCCGGGCTTCAGCTTGCCGGTGGCCGAGATCTTCGCACGCTGAGATCTCTGCGATCTGCCACAATGACCCCGGCGTATTCACCTGGATCTAAATGGGGCGCTTGCGGTGGCGGGTGCCGTGGTAGGCGTCGCTTTGTCTGCGCCGTTGGGAGCGGATCTTTTCGCCCGTGTCGGTGCAGACGATCTCGTAAAGCGTGGCCCGGGCGTTCCCCGATTTCCGCAGCACGCGGCCCAGCCGCTGTTTCGCCTGGCGGCTCGACGCGGTTCCACCGATCACTACCGCCACCTTCGCCGCCGGCAGGTCGACCCCCTCGTCCAACACCTGGTTGGCGACCAGGGCCGGATACGTGCCGTCCTCCAGTCCGCGCAGAATCTCCAGCCGCTCGTGCTTCTTCGAGTGATTCAACAGACAAGGGATGAGGAACCGGCGGGAGACGTCGCGCGCCATGGCATTGGAGCCGGCAAAGACGATGCACGGCTCCCCCGCGTGGAGCCGAAAGAGGTCCTCCAGCACGCGCAGCTTCTCCTCCGCCCGGTCCTCGATCGACTTTTTGGCGAAGTAGGCTTTCATGGCCCGGCGGGCCTCGGGCGTGCGCCCGGTCTCCGCGCAGAGGTCTTCCCAGGCGAATTTCGGATCGGTCTTGCGCCGCTCGATCATGTAGCTGCGCACCTCGCGGGAAAACCGGTCGTAGCGGGCCTGCTCCTCGGGAGAAAGGTGTACGGGGACCCGCACCACTTCGTAGTCTGCCAGGGTGCGGCCCTTGGCGGCGGAAATGGGCATTTCATAGACGATCGGGCCGATCAGCCCGTCGAGGTCCACGTGACGCCCGTCGGATCGCTCGGGCGTGGCGGTAAGCCCCATCCGCATGGGCGCAGCGGACATGCGCGCGGCGTCGCGCCGGATCTGGCCCGGCAGGTGGTGGCACTCGTCGAAGATGATGAGCCCGAAGCGGTTGCCCAGCTTGTCCATGTGGATGCAGGCGCTGTCGTAGGTGGTGACCGAGACGGGTTGGACGCGGTAGACGTTGTCGCCGATGATGCCCGCGTCGTAGCCCAGCCCTTCCAGGATGCGGCGATGCCACTGGTACATCAGGTCCCGCACCGGGGCGACGACCAGCGTGCTCTGGGCGGTCTGGGCCATGATCGAGAGGGCCACCTCGGTCTTGCCGGTGCCGGTCGGCATCACGATCGAACCTCGCCCGGTCGTCATCCATGCCGTCGTGGCGGCTTCTTGCTCCGGCCGCAACGCGTGGATCTCGACCCGAGACCACGAAACGGACGGCCAGGCGGGGACCTCATCGTCGAACGGGCCGCCCCACGCACGGAGTCCGTCTCGGGCCGCCACGTACTCGATCGCGTCGCACCGCCACACGCCCGAGCGGCGATCCCAAACCCACGGGATCGAGCGAAACACCTCCGGCGCGCTCCCCCGCGGCATCCCTTCCAGCACGAGGGTTCCCCCGGCAAACGAGAGTTTCGGCACGGAAGACGACATGCGTGGCCTCATCCTATTCGGCTTGGCCGCTCGTACCTCGTGTCAACTGTTCTTGGCGGTTGGGTGGCACTGGCGTCTCGCCAGTGCTTGGCCCGGAGCACGGGCAAGATGCCCGTGCCACCCACAAGTTCAAGCGTCACGAGGTACTAGGAAGAACGTCA
>JBDRTC010000981.1:0-3548 GCA_043824335.1 Planctomycetota bacterium
CACCCTTCTGACCTTGGAGTTCCGCGCTCAAGTCGAGCCCCCAGATTTGCTTGCCGGTCTTGGCGTCGAGGCAGACCACTTCCTCATGGGCGTTTTCGTGGTAGAGCCGGTCGCCGTCGAGGGTGGGAGTCCCCCGGGCGCCCTTTGGGCCCGATGCGGTCCAGGCCGCGCCGTTTTGGACCTGCCACTGGATCCGGCCGTCCATGTCGATGGCCGTGATCACGTTGGAGTCGTCGATGTCTCCGGCGGTATAGATCAGGCCCTCGGCGATCGTGACGCTTGCGAACCCCTGGCCGATCGCCTGGGCGGTCCAAAGCAGTTTGGGCCCCTGCTCGGGCCACTCCTTCAAGAGCCCGGTTTCGGTCGACACATTGTCCCCCCGCGGCCCGTGGAATCGAGGCCAGCGGGGAGCATCGGCTGCCAGCAGAGGGCCATTGGCACCAAGGCCGACGAGAAACGGGATCGAAGTCAGCAAGTTGGCCAACGTTCGTGGCATACGCATGGATGTTGTTCCTGTGGTACGAGAATCAAGGAAGGAGGAGCTTCACGTAGACGGTGGCGCCCAGTTTTTCGGTCCCGGCACCCGGGCGTACCCGTCGACCAGATGATGCCCGGTGGCCGCCGCCAGCAGGATCCCCGGTCCCAGTGCGTTCCATAGGTTCCTTGCAGTCATGCCTTGCGCTCTGCTTCCCTGCTTTCCATGTGTGCCTAGTCTCCGATTCCGGTCTGTTGTCTTACAGCCCTTCCTTGAGCCGGGATTCCACTGCGGAAGGAAAGAGGAAAGATCAGCCTACTTGGAAAGCGCGGCTTTCTCCGACTTGAGGAAGGTGACGCCGGGCTGGGTCAGTTCGGCCAGGGAAAGGCCAGCGAAGCCTGTTGCCTGCATGCTGTGGAGGCCCCAAGGCATGGTCGGCTCGCAGGTCACGCCGATTCTCCCGGCGAAATCGGGATGGGAAAGAAAGCCGGCCGAGCGACGCACGGCCTCGCGCACCTCGGGGGCCTCGCCCATGCTTCGATCGTACTCAATGAGAACCAGCGGCATGGCCCCGGTCTTGGCGTTTCCCCAAGGGTGCCCCAAAGGCCACCAGACGCCGTTCTCCCGGGCCCCGAGCAGCCCTTTGGCTCCTTGGATGTGCCAGCCGAAGACGCGGCGGATCTTCTCCTTCAGGGCTTCGTCGTTCGTCCAATGCCAGACCCAAAGGATCGCTTCGTGGTAATAATAGAGATTTCCCATGTCCCCGGCCTCGGTCAAATCGAGCACCCGGGTGGTGTCCTCCGCGTGATGGTGGTGGATGGGCCGTCCGTCCTCCTGCCAGTTATCGAGCAGGAAATGGGTAGCCCGCTCGGCGACCTCCAGATACTTCCGATCCCCGGTAATCACGTAGAGGGAGCAGAAGCTCATGCCCTGCGTTCCCGCGGCCACGCTGTAGGGCGTCGTCATGTCTTTGCCCGCCCATCGCCCGTTGGTGAATCCGCCCGAGGGTAACTGCCATTGGGCGGCATAGTCTTCGGCATACCGCCGCAGGGCGTCGAGGTAGGTCTTCTTTCGGGCGTCGTCGACGTAAGGATAGGCAATCGCCAGGCACGTCGAGATACAGCCCACGTCGGCGGTGTTGGTCGTACCGCTCATGGCTCTCTGGATTTCCGCTTCGGTTTGCTCGGCCACCGGCTTGTTGCGAAAGCCGCTTGACCAGGCCGCATTGGGTAGCTGCTCGCCGACCAGCTTGTCGAGGCACACGGTGACCGCGTCGAGATATTCCTCTTTTCCAAAGACATCGTAGCCTGCCAGCAACGTCCGGATCGGATAACTGGCTCGATACCACTCGGCCGAGTTTTGGCAGAAGAAGCCGTCCTCTCGCTGGTGGGCCAGGAGCCAGTCGCAGCACGACTGAAACGCCTCGCGGGGATCGGGGCTGCCCGCCGCGTCGAGCTCGGCCAGGGTCGGAATCGATTCTGCCGGGGCCTCGGGCCAGACGCGATGCTCGTTTCGCTGCTCGCCACCTCGCACGATCATCGAAGCGACGGCAAAAAACGGGGCGTCTTCGGCGGCAACGAACCCGAGCGAGAGCCTTTCCTCGGTCACTTTGGCGGGAAACGTCCGCGTGACGAGCTGTCCCTTCCGCGTCTTCAGTTTCTCCAGCACGAGCTCGCCCTGGACAAAGACGTCGAACGGTCCTTGGCCGTAGCCGAGATCGCCGAACGTGATCTCGACTTCGTAGTCGCCGTTATCCACTCCCACGAGTAACTCGCCTTCTTGTCCGAAGACGAAGTCGCTGCCGACCTCGTCTTCACCACCCCGGTCCCGGACGCCCAGGCCCCTTCCCGTCCAAAAAAACCGGGGGTCGCTGCTCACCTCGGCAAGCGAGACGTATCCTTCCGCGGCGGTCTCCTGGGGACCAAAGTCGATCTTGAAGGCGACGTCACTTCGCTCAGCCGAGCCCGCCGTTGAAGCGAGCAGCATTGCCAGAAGGATCAATGTGGGTTTGATCATTGGGCCCCCTCCGACCGGCGGAGGATTTGGAGCGACCGCTCCGCAAGGCTCCACCGCTTCGTGGGCGAGGCCGAGGGGCTATCCGCCGGCACGTAGGCGTCGGTGGTCTCGATCTCCGCCGGGACGCGGCCATAGTTGGCCAGGACCAGGTGCATCTGGCGATTTGCGAAGGCGGAAGCGACAACCTCTTTCGGCAGCGGCCCGGCGAACAGGCTCGACTGGCCGATCTCCAGCCACGCCCTGGTCCCCTCCTCCACCAGCGGAAGATACTGCTTCAGCCAGCGTTCGTGCGCGGGCCGAGTCTCGGGCCGCTCGGGGACCGCGTCCCAGCCGCCGTACGTGTACGGACCCTCGGGGTGGGCCTGGTAATGCTTCCAGGCTTCGCGGCAGCGACGCACCCAGAAATCGGGGTCCGGGGCGTACTCAACGCCGGGGATCATCCCCCGCTCGCCCGTGAAGGGCCGGCCGGCCTGGAGCACGGGAAACTGCATGTAGGGGACCGCGTGCAGGTAGGGCTCGTCCGCGTTCTGGACCTCGGCGAAGGTCATGTCGATACAGGGAACCACGTAGGGCGGATGGTTCTTGACCGCCTCTCGAAGGCCGTCGGCATTGTTCACGCCCTCGCCGATCCAGAGATAGTCGTACACCTTGAGGCCCGCGGTTTCCGGTTGCTGGGCGCCGGAAACGTGGAGCTTCAGGATGCCGCCGCGCCCTTTGACCTCGTCATAGAGGAGGGCCAAGAGATCGGTGAACGCCCCGTCGTATTGCGGGGTCTCTTCGAAGGCCACCACCTCATCCTTGGCCGGAGTGAGCAGGCGCTTCCTGTCGTTGGCCACGTAGCCGCCGTCGATGTAGATCCCGTCGACGTCGTACTCGTCGAGGATCCGCGCGATGCGCGGCAGCAGGTATGCCCGCCAGCCCGGACTCGCCGGCGAGCACCGGGCCATGTTCCAGTAGCCCACCAGAAGGTTATCCCCCTCGCGCGACCACTCCTGGCGGAAATCCGGATCGGTCCGCTGCAGGAAGCAGGTTGAGGTGTAGGTGATCATTTTCATGC
>JBDRTC010000982.1:0-9141 GCA_043824335.1 Planctomycetota bacterium
ACTGCCGCACCAACTGGAAACCGGGAAGTTATTCATCGGCCGCTCCTTACCGTTGATGGGACGCTTGCTTACAGCAGGAGTGGAAAGAAAGACGGATGGACCGTAATCAAGCTCAACGGGAACGCCCCGAATGGCAGGCGAAGGCCAAGAGTGTCGCACAGGCCGTGCGCCGCCGAGTGCTGGAACATACGCTCAAGAACAACGGGGGGTACCTAAGCCAGGCGTGCTCCAGTGCCGAAATCCTGGCCGCGCTGTACGTGGGAGTGATGAACCTGGGGGCGAGCGAGGGCCCCTTGATTCCTCGCCCGTTTTCGGGCGTTCCGGGGCCGTCGAACCCCGCGAGTTTCACGGGAGCCGAGTACAACGGCCCCAAAGCTCCGCACCTCGATCGTTTCATTTTCTCGCCCGTTCACTACGCGCTGGTCCTCTACTGCCTGCTGATCGAGGTGGGACGCCTCGGCCCGGAGGCCCTCGACCAGTTCAACCGCGACGGGAGCACCGTGGAACTCATCGGGGCCGAGCACTCACCCGGCCACGAGGTGACCGCCGGCTCGCTCGGGCAGGCGATCAGCCAGGCCGGGGGAATCGCCCTGGCGAGAAAACTGCGCGGCGACACGGGGCGCGTCTGGGTGTTCATGTCGGACGGCGAGTTCCAGGAAGGCCAAACCTGGGAAGCCTTCGCCGCCATGGCCTACCACCGGCTCGACAACCTCGGCGTCTACGTCGACGCCAACGGCCAGCAGTGCGACGGCAGCATGGACTCCGTGATGAACATCGAGCCGCTCAAGGCCCGGCTGGAAGCCTTCGGGGCCGACGTCCACGAAGTCAACGGGCACGACATCGACGCCCTGGCCGCGCCGGCCAAGCGCCCGCGAGCCGAAAAACCGCTTGTCGTCCTGGCGCGTACGGACCCGTGCCGCGGGCTGGAGCTATTGCGAGAGCGGACTCCCAAGTTGCACTACGTTCGCTTCAAGAGCGAGGAGGAGCGCCAGGCCTACCAGCAGGTACTGGATCAGATGAGTGATCGGTAGGCATGTAGGTTATGCTTCAGCATATCATTTTAGGATGTCGTCGTGCTGAAGCATATTGTTTTAAGAGTCCGTTATGCTGAAGCATAACCTACCTTGTGGCTTGGTCTCCGCGTTAAGAGAGAAGGACACGTGATGGAACTCGTCAAGCGGCCGCACGCAAGAAACCTCGTTCGCTGGGCCGAGAGCCGGCCGGAGGTCCTCGTGCCCTCCGCCGACTTGACCTCGTCCTGCGAGGCGGATGATTTCCGCGATACCTATCCCGATCGCTTCTTCTCGGTGGGGATGGCCGAGCAGAACATGATGGGCTTTGCCGCCGGGCTGGCCCGGGAGGGGTTTTTTCCGTACGTTCACACGTTCGCCGTGTTCATTTGCCGCCGGCCGTTCGACCAGGTGGCCATGTCCATCGGCTACTCCAACCTGCCCGTGCGCCTGATCGGCTTTCTGCCCGGCATCACCACTCCCGGCGGCGCGACGCATCAGGCAATCGACGACGTGGCCCTGATGCGCCTCATCCCCAACATGACCGTGCTCGAGTGTGGAGACGCGACCGAGGTCGAGTCGGTGCTCGACGTAGCCCAGGCGGTCAACGGCCCGGTCTACGTGCGGATGCTCCGAGGGGAAGTGCCCCGGCTTTTTTCGCGAGAAGACCCGATGCGGCTGGGAGCGGCCCGCGTCCTTCGCCAGGGGACGGACGTAACTGTCCTCTCCAGCGGGATATGCACCGAAGAGGCGATGCGGGCGACCCAGGCGATGTGCGATCTGGGCGTCTCCGTACATCATCTGCACCTGTCGACGCTCAAACCGCTGGACGATCCGGCCGTGCGCGAAGCTCTGGTCTCGGCACGGCACGGCGTGATCACGATGGAGAACCACACCATCATTGGCGGGCTAGGCTCGGCGGTGGCCGAGCTGATGGCCGAGGCGGGCCTCCCAAAGAGGCTGATTCGCCTGGGCATTAAGGACCAATACGCCCACGGCGCCAGCCGGCCATACCTGATGAAGGAGTGCGGCTTGGACGCCACCGCGCTGGTCCGCGCCGTGGAGGACCTGACGGGCCAGTCGCTCGGCCTCAGCGCCGAGGACCTAACGGCCGTCCGAATCGCGCCGATCCAAAGCACCGCACAACCGGAAGACCTTTAGCATGTCGGACTCACCACGTTTGGAGTTGAGCGGGGAACGCTTCAGGGCCGTCTACCTCCTGGCGGGTACGGCCGAGGAAGCGGCCGCCCGCGCGCGAGACATCTGCCTGGAGCAGACCGTCGAATACCCGGAGGACCTTGTCGCGCGGGAAGACATCCGCGAACAGGTTTTCGGGCGAGTGGCGTCGTTGGAGCCGGTGGCCGCCGACCGGTTCGAGGCGGCGATCGAGTTTCCCGTCGAGGCCGCCGGGCGCGAGCTGACGCAACTCTTGAACGTGCTGTTCGGCAACATCAGCCTGAAGCCGGGGATTCGCTTGGTGCGTTTCGATCTGCCGGACGGCCTGCTCGGGCACTTCCGGGGCCCCCGGTTCGGCCGCCAGGGCTTGCGCGATCTGGTGGGCGTCCATGACCGGCCCCTCTTGTGTACGGCGATCAAGCCCATGGGCCTTTCGCCCGCCGAGCTGGCCGATCTGGCCCACCAGCTCGCGCTTGGGGGGATCGACCTGATCAAGGACGACCACGGCCTGGCCGACCAGTGCTTCTGCCGGTTCGACGAGCGGGTCGAGCGGTGCAGTGAGGCGGTTCGTCGGGCCAACGACCAAACCGGCAAACGCTGCCTCTACGTGCCCAACGTTACGGCGCCGGCCGACCGGATCGCCGACCGGGCGCGCCGAGCGCGCGAGGCCGGAGCCGGCGGGTGCCTCGTCTCGCCGGGGCTCGCCGGGCTCGATGCGATGCGCCGAATTGCCGACGACGATCAGGTCGCCATGCCGATCCTGAGCCACCCGGCGATGCTGGGAGGATTCACCCTCCGGCCCACGGAAGGCATCTCCCACGGGTCCCTCTACGGCCGGATCAGCCGTTTGGCCGGCGCCGACGCCTCGATCTTTCCCAACTATGGCGGGCGGTTCTCCTTTACGGTCGAGGAGTGTCGCGACCTGGTCGAGGGCACCGCTTGCCCGATGGGGGCGATCGAGCCGATCTTCCCCGTTCCCGCCGGCGGCATGAGCCTCGACCGGGTGCCGGAGCTGTGCCGCTTCTACGGGAAGGAGTCAATCCTGCTCATCGGCGGGGACCTTCACCGTCACGGCCCGAACCTGGTGGAAAACTGCCGCAAGTTCGCCGAGCTTGTCGAGCAAAACTGCTGAAGCGGGGCGTCGGCCTAACGGAGCCAGGAACTGGGAAGTTATTCTTCGGCCGTCCCTTTCGTCGACATCACCAACAAGGAATCTCTTCCCAGGCGGCCGGCCTGCCGGACGTCGAAGAATTCCTCCGCGGCGCCGAGAAAGCGCGCCTCGCTGTAATCACTCGCCTTCCCGCTCGCCCGGGCGTCCGCTCTGAGCGAGCCGGGGAGCCGATCGACTTCCAGCCGGGCGGAGAAGATCAGCCTGCCGGCGCAGACGCGAAACAGGCGAGAGAGGATTTCGCGGTGATCGTGATACGCGCTCGGGCAGAGCCGGCTGCCCCAGTAGAGATAGTGGTACGTGCCCAGCAGCAGGACGACGTTAAAGGGGCCTCCGTAAGATTCCGGCTCCCCGGCGACGTCTTCCAGGCCGGCGAGATAAAACCTGGCGGCGGCGACGTCCAGGCACCGGCACACGCGATTCGAGGTGGAGACGAACGGCTCGTAGACGTCGATCCCCGTCGCGGTCCGGCACCCCGACCGCCCGGCCGCTTCCAGCACGAAATACCCTCGGCAGCAGCCCAGGTCCAAAAAACTCTCCATCGCCTTCGGATAGAGGGCCGTCACCGCCCGCAACCTCTCATGGAGCCGGAAGCTTGGGAGCATCCCTCCTCGGCAGAGCCGGTAGTTGTGATTCCTCGGATACCCACGGAGGCTTTTGTTGAGGGCTCTTTCGTCTCGGGTGGGGAACCAACCGCCCAGGTTGCGCGCCAACAAGGCGCCATAACTGAGAACGCTCCGAGCCTTCGCGTCGAGGGAATAACGCCATTTGTGATTAGTCATCGCCCTCCGCCAAAACCAGAAGATAAACGTGCTCCGGCATGAACGCGAAAACCACCAACCAAAAGCGATGCTTGCGACACGCGTCCTCGACGCTCGTGGCCAGGCACCCCCGCCAAGTGTCATTGGCCAGAAGAGGCAACCGCCGATAGCACGAGAACGTCAACTCGTGCGCATCACCCGGCTCGTGGTAGTGCTTCACGCGTTTCCGCGTTCCAGCCATCGCCTCAACCTACCACACCACCCCCGCACTGGCGAGACGCCCGTGCCACCGAGCCGCTACCGCTTGCAAAAGCTGCCGAAAAAGGTAGAATCATCAAGGCCCCCCGCGGGAAGCAGGGCTTTTCGTGGAGGTTTCGGAGTTGCGGTGGCAGCAGGAATTCGCCAATCTGAGTCCGGGCTCCTCGACTTCGTGCAACCCCCTTGAACGCTTGGCCGCGAGGCAGGAAGACGTGAAAAGATGTTTCGCAAGATAACGATCGACGGATTTCGAGGAATCGACGATTTCTCCATGGAGGGTTTCCGTCGGGTCAACGTCATGGTTGGCCGGAATGGTGGGGGCAAGACGAGCATCCTCGAAGCAATGGCAGTCGCCGCGGCGCCAGTTGGGCCTAATGGACTACTAATGGCGAATGCCGGGCGCGACATGCCTCCTCCGGGTTCGCGGTCGTGGCACAGCCTGCTGACCCTGTTCAGTGGCATGGATCCCCATAGGAGAATGCGGTTCGAGTATGAAACAGATGATGAAACGGCCTCGATAGAGGTAGATGCCATATTCGGTACCGCTGGAACCGACTCACTCGAGCCGGGGGCGGGCACCGGGTACGAGGAAGCGTTGCGCGGCTTGAGGATGCAGTATCGGCCGGACAACGGCAAGGAAATCGAATCCGTGCTCGAGTTGGTAGAAGTCGGATTCCAGCAGACCGTCAAAGGCAAACCGCAACGACGCTTTGCTGGTTCATTCGTCATCCATGCCAGGCGCGCGACCAGTCTTGGAGAAACGGCCAGCGCCTTGACTACCCTCTATTCCAACAAGTGCGAAGGGCGTTTCATTGACGCCATCAGGAAGGTTGATCCACGCGTCCAAAGATTGGTCCCGGGAACTCAGGGCAAGCAGCCAACGGTGCTCGCAGATCTGGGGGGCCCTACGCTCGTGCCGATCAGCGTGCTTGGAGACGGGTTTTGCCGTGTGGCTCTCATGGTAACCGGAATGGTATCATCAGACGCTGCCAAACTGCTAATCGTGGACGAGATTGATTCCGGGCTGCACCGCTCCGTTATGCGAGGGTTATGGGAGTCCGTCCTCGAGCTGTCACGCCAATACGATTTCCAGGTCTTCTGCAGTACGCATAACGAGGAAATGCTCCGGCAAACCTTGCCGGCATTCTCCGAGGAGCCGGATGCACTACGGGTGTACCGCATCGATCGAAGCACCGACGGCAAGGTGTCGCAACAACCTTACGACTATGAGATGCTCCACGATGCCGAGGCGGCAGGAATGGACGTCCGATGACCGCGGAAATGCCTAGCCGGAAAAGGAGCATTGAGAAGCCCGTCGCTGTCGCGGTAGAAGGGTTGGACTGCTTCTACACGCTCTTGAATCAGATAAAGGACGACCCAGACCTCCAAGACGTACAGTTGTGGGACTTCATGGACCTCGGCAGGGGCAAGTTCAGCCGTTGGCTTTCCATCTTCAAGACGCTGGAAGGTTTCGAGGACCGCGTTGGAGCAATCGGCGTCATCCGCGACGCGGAAGGCAACGCCGCCGGGATGGCCGACAGCATCAAGTCGGCGTTTGAAGACAACGGCTTTCCCGTTCCAACGGAGTCAATGAGCGTAATCGCCGGAAGACCTGCCCTTGGTTTCCTCTTGATGCCTCACGGGGAGGACTCGGGGTGTCTCGAACACGCGGTTCTCCAGGCGGCATCGCCTGACCTTCCGATGCAGTGCGTTGAACAGTACCTCGATTGCGTTGAGAACGGCAGCAGGAACCCAAATCCAAACTGGAGGGCAAAGATGAAGGTACACGCCCTCATCGCGACGGGCGAGAATCCTGCGTGGACCTTGAGCGAAAGTGTGCGTGCCGGACTCTGGGACATGGAGCATGCCGCTTTGCGCGTCATGATGGACTTCATCCGCAAACTGAGCCGCGACGCTGTCAACTCAGGTTAGGCGGAGGGAAGAACGGCATTGTCGCTGGAAACCTGCTGTCGCCCGTCGCCAAAAGGGCCTTTGGGATCGGATCGGGTTAAGGGACTAAGCCGGTTGCCTTGTTCGACGCGGCGGATCGCCTCGCCGACGCCGGCGTGGTCGCAACCGGGTGGCACTGGCGTTTCGCCAGTGGCCGCGTGGAACACGGGACTATTCCGACCGTGAGGCAGCGCGAAAATGCCGGTGTGACTCGGGCACGGGTTCATGGTACCACATTGTTGCTGCACTGGCGAGACGCCAGTGCCACCCAGGCTGCCGCCACCCTCGTTCGTAGAATCACCCCAGCTCGGCGATCACATACGGCCCTTTGGGGATTACGGCGATGGTGGCGTTGGGGCCGTGGGCTTGGAGGCTGTCGGCGACGGCGGCTTCGACGCTGGGAGCGCTTTGGACGAAGAGGCGATCGAGCGTTTCGGGCGGGAGGCCGTCGGTGACGACCTTGACGGTGGCTTTGCGCCGGACCTTGGCCAGCTCCTCCAACTGCCACTGGTCCATCACAAAGTAGTCGGTGTGGAGGATTCGGTCCATGAAGGCGTCGAGCGTGGGGTTCTCGTCGAAGAGGCGCTGGAACTCGGCGCTGCCGATCCCTTCGCTCATGCCGGCGGCCAGGATGATCGTGCCGCCCGGCTTGACGATGGGCATCGCCGCGACCATCCCCTTGACCGACTGGTAGTAGGTCGTGTCGAGCGGATGGCCGGCCGAGCTGGTCACCACAACGTCGACCGGCTCGGGCACCCTGTCGGTCACGATCTTTTCGACGAACCGCACGCCCTCCAAAAAGGCCGCTTCCATGTCGCCGGCCACGACGGAGAGGATTTGCCGCTCGGCGTCGAGCACCGTGTTCGTGATGAAGTCGCAGCCCACGTGCCGGGCGATCCACGTGTTCTCCTCGTGGACGGGGTTCTTTGGGAGGACGCCGCTTCGGGCATTGGGGTGCTCCAGGAAGTCGGGCCCGTGCCACACCCGGATCGTCTCCAGGGCGGCCAGCCCCGGGCAGACCAGCTTGCGCCCGCCGGAGTACCCGGCCATGAAGTGCGGCTCGATCAGGCCGGTGGTGATTTTCAACTCGGCCTCGACGTAGCGGCGGTCGATCCAGATCGGCACCCCGCGGGGGCTTTCGCCCAGGTGCGCGTGCTCGTCGCGATTCTGCCCGTGGTGGTTCTCGATCCGGTACGCCTCGGCGATCGGGCGGCCGACCATCTCGGCCAGCTCCTCGCCCTCGTTGGGCCGGTGGAGCCCGGTGGCCACGAGGATCAGGATCCGCTCGCGGGGGATGCCGCTTCGCTGGAGCGTGTCGAGAACGGGGGGGAGGAGGATCGCGTTGGGGACGGGCCGGGTGACGTCGCTAATCACCACGCAGGCGGTCGACCGCCCCCGAGCCAGCTCGGCAAGCGGTGGTGTGCCGGTGGGCCGGGCCAACGCGTCGCGGACGGCGGCCGAAGGGTGGGCAAGCGGCGCCCGCGCCTGGTGCTTGAGGCACTTGACCAAGTTCCGGTCCGGCAGCTCCACTTCCAGTCCGGTCCGGCCGTATTCCAGGCGGACCCGCATCCACTACTCCTTACTTCTTCTCCCCTTCCTCCTCGTCTTCCTTCTTCTTCTTTTTCTTCTTCTTGATGGCCAGTTTGTAGACGCGCACCTTGGCCAGTCCGAAGGGGCTGTCGCCGTCCTCCCAGCGGTCGGAGGCCTTGAGGCGTTCGAGCCGTTCGGCCCGGGTGAGCACGCTTCGGCTGCGGATCAGCCCGCGCCGCGCCCTGAGGCTTTTGTCCATCGTCATGGTCGTGATTCTCCTGGCATGTGTATGGGAATGCGGGGTCGCCTGATCCCTCGCCCGGCGCACACCCCACAAAGCTCGCTGAAAGAGGTCGACAAGCCCTCTAATATACGCACCGCCGGGCTGCGATTCAACCGCGGGTGAGTGGCGGGGGGCCCTTTCCGCGATCGATCCATCGGCGGCGGTGCCAGGCGGAAGCAACTCGGTTGTGTGAGGAGCGAAGAATACCCATTCTGGGGAAACTGGTAGCTCCAGCTCGCTTTCCGGGGTGGCACTGGCCGCTTGCCGGCCAGTGCATTCCGCCGTGACCACGCACAATGCGTCCACCGGCTGACGAGGGGGCTGCCCCACCCAAGCGGAGGCGTCCACTGGCTGACAAGCAGCCAGTGCCACCCAAACCGGATTCAACGCTGACGGACCGCCGAGCCGTGGCAACCCTCATGCGCTGACTTCCCACTCCGCCCCGTTTCGGCGGACGGGGCGGTAGAGCGTGTCGCGTTCGACGGGACGGCGGCCCGCTTCGGTGATCAGGGCGCGGAGGTCGTCAACGGAGAGGATCTCGGGTGCGGTCGAGCCGGCGTCGTGGTGGATCAGCTCGTGGCGGACCGTGCCGTCCAGGTCGTCGGCGCCGTAGGCCAACGCCGCCTGGGCCGTACCGATCCCCAGCGAAATCCAGTAGGCCTTCACGTGCTCAAAGTTATCGAGCATCAAGCGGCCGACTGCCACGGTGCGGAGGTCATCCAGGCCAGAAGGCCCGGCCAGGTGCGCCAGCCGCGTGCCGCCGGGATGGAAAGCCAACGGGATGAACGCCTGGAAGCCGCCCGTCTCGTCTTGAAGCTCCCGGAGCCGGAGGAGGTGATCGACCCGGTGGGCCGCGTTTTCGACGTGCCCGTAGAGCATCGTGGCGTTCGAGCGGAGCCCGAGCTGGTGGGCCGTGCGGTGGACGTCGAGCCACGTGCGGGCGTCGGCCTTCCGGGGCGCGATTTTTTGGCGGACCTCGGGGTGGAAGATTTCGGCCCCGCCGCC
>JBDRTC010000983.1:0-2429 GCA_043824335.1 Planctomycetota bacterium
GCCTGGCTCCGGATACGAAGCAGACGATGGGCATTTCATACTTAGCTACTACGAATTTGCAGTTGACAACCTGCTCTTCTACCATGGTGTCACCCACGAGACTTTCCCATCGATTCGCAAAGGAGATAGGCGTCGCGGAGACTTCAAGGTAGGAGAGACTTTCGTCGAAGTTGCCGGTTTCAGTCGTGGGAGGAGAAGCGCGCACACTCGGACGTATCACAAGAAACTCGAAGAGAAGTTGTGTCTTTACGCCGAAAGTGGTATCCCGGTAATCGTCATATACAAGGAAGATTTCGACAACATCGACGTGGTTGTCTCCAAGCTCCGTCCACTTATCGACAGGCATGGCGAGGAGGGCAAGACGGTGGACATTACCAACGCCATACGCCCCGTATCCTGGTGGTCTGACTGGGAGAACGTGAGACTACTTCTCCAAGAAGTAATAGGTGACCTCGGGCATTTTCCCGTTGCACGAGAACTTGAAAAAATGGGAGAGAGTTGCATTTCATACTACATTATGAAGTTTCACGGGGGATTTCCTGAAGCCAGACGGAGGATGGGAGCTGAAGTGAGCCAAGAATCGCCTGGCTACTTCGGAGAGTGGAAGAACGTCGAGGAGATGTTTGGGCCTGTCTGCAAACGGCTTAGGTACTTCCCGTCGGCTAAGGAAATCCGCGCCCGAAAGCATGGGCTACTTGATTGCGTTACGGCCCTCTATAAGTACTGGGGAAGTATTCCTCGAATTGCTCACGCACTGGGTTATCCCACGAAGCAAGAATTTGACCGGGGAATACGGTCCGTGGATAAACAGCCGATCCAGCGCATGGATGCAATGACTACGGGCGGAGAGCGACGAAAGGCGAAGTGAGGGTTGGGAACCATCTACCGCAAGACCGCGCCCCGTGTAAGAAAAGGTGTCAGGCGCGAAAACGCTTCCTGACACCTTTTGTCACGCCGTCGGGTAGCGTGAGGGCTGAATACCATGACCCCAGACAGAGTTGCCGAAGAATTCGAACGTGTACGCTCGACGTTGTTTTCTGACTGGGACGCGGAGCGCAGCTGGTCGATCCGAACCGCTAAACTCGCCGTTCTCCATTCTGGCGAGTGCGAGCACAAGTCGAAGACCATCACGTTGAATTCGAACCTCAACGAAGCTGCCGAAATCTTCGTGACAACCGTTCACGAGATTGCCCATGCTATCGCTGGACCGGGGCATGAGGAAGAGTGGCGAAGAATACTACGGGACGCTGTAGAGAAGGCCCCGTCGTTCTTCAATGAGGATTTCATTCACCACTTGAAAAAGGAACGTCGATACAACGAGCCCTCACAAAAGGACTTCATCAAATGGGCCAAGACTGCCTTAAAGGAGAAGCCATATCTGAGGTACGAAGAATTCATCAAGCTAATGTCCAAGTTGCTGGGCGTGCCTCCCAACCGTATCAAGTCTGCGCATCCAAAGCTTGCTGCGAAGTTTGCTAGTTTGCAGCGCGATACAATTCGGAGACATGAGTCGCCCTGAAGGGACTGAAGGGAAAAGGGGACATTACTGATATTTCTGACGAAAATAACCATAAATCAGTGATGTCCCCTTTTCGTCGCAGTCGCACACGGCGGAGGAGTCCCGCGTGAGTTTGAGTCCGGAAGAAGGCAAGAGGCGGCGGTGGGTTCGGCTGGGGGTGCGGTGTTGTGTCTTGGTGGTGGCGGTAGTGCTGGCGCTGGATGTGCTGCCCTGGTCGCGGGGGCCGATGGTGGTGCCGGCGTTGAGTGTGCACGTGCTCGTGGGGTCGGCGGTCGCGATTCGGGCGATCGGCCTGGCGACGTGGGTTGGGCTGCCCGTGCTGTTGATTGTACTGGTGCGGCGGCGGTGGTTCTGCCGGTATGTTTGTCCGGTGGGGCTGATGACGGAGTACGCGGGCCGGGTTCGGTCGCCGCGGAAGTCTCTGGAACTGATCGAAGAACCCCTCACCCCCAACCCCTCTCCCCGCAAGCGAGGCGAGGGGAGCCGGGTTTCGGATCGGCTCTCAGTCAAGAGGCTGCCGCACCTGGGACGGTGGATTGTCCTTTTGACGCTGGGCGGCGCGTGTTTTGGCTATCCGCTTTTCTTGTGGCTGGACCCCCTGGCGATTTTTGGCGGAGCGTTCACGCTGTGGCACGACCCGCTCAGCCTGGCTGGCCGGGTCTCGGCCGCCACATTGGGGGCGATCCTCTTGTTGAGCCTGCTCGTTCCCGGGGCCTGGTGCTTGCGGATCTGCCCGCTGGGAGCGACGCAGGATTTGCTGAGCCTGCCTCGGACGTGGCTAGGCAGACAGTTGACACAGGGTGCCACTGCTGGCTTGTCCTGCAGTGCTGTACGAATTCTCCCGAACACCCCTGCTGGACAAGCCAGCAGTTGCACCCAAATGGCCTAGCCGGTTCTCTCGCGCCTGTCG
>JBDRTC010000984.1:0-9824 GCA_043824335.1 Planctomycetota bacterium
GATGCCGCCTAGCCCGAGCACAAGCTGCGTTTGGCCCTCATGCATCACGCCGCCCTGGGTCAATTCGCGGATCTCGGCGTGGTTCAACACGGGTTTGTCGAACATCAGGCAGTACTCGAAGGCCCGGCGCATCAGCTCCGCGTCGTAGACCGGGGCCCCGTCGTCGCTGAAGGCGACCGCCCCGGCCTCGAACAACTGGCCGATCTCGGCCAACTCCTCGCCCTGGCGGTTCTTGCTCACGCAGGCGATCACGAAGACGTTACAGTTTCCCGCCCGGGCCGCCTTCTGGCGGATGAACTCGACGGTCCCCTGGCTGTCGATCGGCGGGTCGGTGTTGGGGCAGCAGGCGATCGAGGTAAACCCTCCGGCCAGCGCGGCGGCCGTGCCCGACTCGATCGTCTCGTCCTCCTCGAAGCCCGGCTCCCGCAGATGGACGTGCATGTCGATCAGCCCGGGCGCGACGATCTTGCCGGCGGCGTCGATCACTTCCTCCTGGCCGTCGGGCACCGCGTCGTAGGCGGCGATCCGCCCATTCTCGATCAACAGGTTCGTCACCCGGTCCATCGACTGGCTCGGGTCGATGACTCGGCCGTTTTGGATCAAGAGCTTGGACATGGGACTAGTCGGAGTGCGTGGTCAACGGGTTGTTTGCGAAGCCGCAAGCGGCGTTCATCCTTCATCCTTCATCCTTCATCCTTCCTCTCCCCGGTCCTCGTCACCAGCCACAGAACGGCCATGCGCACGGCCACGCCGTTGGTGACCTGCTCGAGGATGGCCGAGTGGGGGCCGTCGGCCACGTCGGGCGTGACCTCCACTCCCCGGTTGATGGGACCGGGGGCGAGGATGAGGATGTCGTTCTTGGTCCGTGCCATGCGCTCGCGGTTCATGGCATACAGGTGGGCGTACTCGCGGACCGAAGGGAACGGCCGCATCAGTTGCCGCTCGAACTGGATTCTGAGCAGGTTCAGCACGTCCACCCGGGGCAGGATCTCGTCCAGGCTGTACGAGTACTCCACGCCAAGCTCTTCCCAACGGGGGGAGACCAGGGTCGACGGCCCGCACACGATCACGTGGGCCCCGAGCGTCTTGAGGCCCCAGATGTTCGATCGGGCGGTGCGACTGTGGGCGATGTCGCCGACCAGGGCCACGGTGAGCCCCTCGATCCGGCCCCGGCGCTGGCGGATCGTCATGATGTCCAACAACCCCTGGGTGGGGTGCTCGTGCGGGCCGTCGCCGGCGTTGATCACGGAGCAGTCGATGTTTTGGGCCAATAGATGCGGCGTGCCGGGCGTGCGGTGCCGGACAATCACCACGTCGACGCCCATGGCCTCGATGTTCTTGGCCGTGTCGATCACCGTCTCGCCCTTCGACAGGCTGCTGGTGGCGGCCGAGAAGTCGATCGTGTCGGCCCCCAGGCGGCGGGCGGCCAGGGCAAAGCTGGTTCGCGTGCGGGTGGAATTCTCGAAGAAGAGGTTCACGCAGGTGCGGCCGGTCAACAGCGGGATCTTTCTGTCGCCCTTGGCGATCACCTGCTTGAAGCGCCCGGCCTTGTCGAGGATCACGGTGAGTTCCTCGGCCGAAAGGCCTTCCAGCCCCAACAGGTGCCGGCGCGTCCAACACTCCGGGATCGGGCCGACCTCGACTGGTTCGGTAGCCATGGCGGACGTCAACCTCCTGGCAGATAGGCTGTTAGACAATTGGGCTATTAGGCTGTTAGGGGGGATGGTTCTGGCGATTACTCTGGAGGCTTGCCCCAGACGGCGCAAACGGCCCGCGGTTGATAATTCCTACACCCTAACAGCCTAATGGTCTAACAGCCCAACAGCCTCGACGAGTCTTCGGAGGACGACCGGATCGTTCTCTCGTCCTCCCCTCGGTCCCGGCGTGATTCTAGCAGTCACGCCAAATGCTGCAAGCCGCTCGGGCGCGTTATAATCGGTCGCATGAACCGACTGCCTGCGGCCCAGATCCTGATTCTCACCGACGATGAGACGACGGCACAACGCTGGGCGGCGATGCTTCGCGGCCGGGAGAGCCAAATTTGGCTGTCCGCGGAAGATATACCCGGCCCCGCACGGCTCGATCTGATTCTCGCGGGCCTGGGCGGTTTAGGCCACGCCGGCACGCACGCCCCCCATCCCGATTGGGCTTTGGGGAAAGAGGCGGCGTCGGAGAGCCCGGGCGTGATTCGCATCGGCGAGGAAGGACCGGCCGACGTGTACTTGCCGGCCGACGTGACCGAGCGGGAGTTGCGCTTGGCCTGTCGGCTCCTGGCCGAGGTGGTTCGACTCCGCCGCAAGGACCGGGCTCGGACTGAAACCCACAGGCGTCTGGCCGAGGAGGCCCTGACCGATCCGCTCACGGGGCTTGCGAACAGGCGGGCGTGGGATCGGGCTCTTCGGGAGCGGACGGCCGCGGCGGCCAATTCCTTCGGGCGGCTCTGCCTGGCCGTGCTCGACATGGACCATTTCAAGCGCGTCAACGACACGCACGGCCACGCCGCGGGGGACGCCGTGCTCCGGGCGGCGGGGCGGGCGATTTCCGGCGGCCTGCGCGAGAGCGACTTCGTGGCCCGGCTCGGCGGCGATGAGTTCGGTCTGCTGCTCGGCGTGACCGACGAGGCGACCGCCCAAGCGGTAGTTGAGCGCGTCCGGCGCGAGCTGCCGGTTGGCCTCGCCCGCGACGGCGCCGTGGTGATCACCGCCAGCGCCGGCTTCTGCGTCACCCCTGCCGGCGATCCCCCTTCCCCCCTGCCCTCCCCCGACGCCCTCTTCGTTGCCGCCGACGCCGCGCTCCACCAGGCAAAACGCGAAGGCCGAGACCAAACGGCTATGGCGTCACCGCGCGCCAGCGGACGTTGAACAGGGCGAGCATGCCGACGACGAGGAGCACGTCGAGCGACAGATAGAAGGCCAAAAACAGCGGAGCGGTCAACACCGACCAATTGGCCGACCGGGCCAACAGCTCCTGGCCGGCCTCCAGGTGCAGAGGCAGGCTGAACGAAGCGGCAAAGGGGCTGCTGAAGAGGTAATCGCGAAGCGCAAACGTGACCGCGGCGTCGGGGAAAAGCAAGTCGGCAAAGAGCTTCACCGCGATCGGAAACGCGAAGACGAGGAGCACCACCAGGTACGAGGTCATCAGGGCGACCGACGTTCTGCGGAACACGACCGAGCAGAACATCGCCAGCGTCGACGTGGTGAGGCTCGTGACGAGTATGATCGCCAGGTAGCCGAGGATCGTGAGGCTGTCGTGGCGGAACGTCCACGGCGGCAAAAGCCACGCCAGCAAAAGCGGCCAGACGAGAAAGCTGGTCAGCACCACGGATACCCGCAAGCTGGACAGGAGCTTCCCCGAAAGGATCTGCCAGGGCGACAGGGTCGTGGTCAAGAGGAGTTCTAGCGTGCGGCGCTCCCGTTCGCTGGTGATGCTGCCGGCGGCGAAGACCGGCCCCACGAGCATGTTGAACAGGAGCACGTAGCTGGTGTACCAGGGGGTCAATCGCGGATAGACGTACAGACAGACGAGCATCACCACAAGCGAAAGGATCATGCTCAGTTGGATCACCAGCCTAAGCATCAGCGTGCCGTGGCCGAACAGCTCGCTCCGCATTTCCTTGTCGTAAACCGGGTTCGTCCGGCCGGGCATCAGGTCGGTCCGCTTGCGGGGCGCGAAGAGATTGTCGGGAAACTGGTCGCTGCGGATGACCATGCCCACGGCCTCGCGCTGCTCCTGGTCCAGGTCGATCACGTCCTCGGCCTCGGCTCCCACGTCGGGCGGGTGCATCAGCCGGGCGCTGATCATGCTCATTAGGGCACCGCACATCGCCAGGCAGACGGCGGGAAACACGCCGGCCAGGAAAATGAGCCGAAACCAACCCGCCGCCTGAAAAACGCTGTAGAACAGCACCCCAAAAAGAGCCAGCGGCAGGATCAACAGATAGGAGACCACCTGGGCGGCGACGCTCCGGGAGAAGTAACTGCTCGCGGCCAGACTGATCATGCCGAACGCGAGGACCGAAGCCGCCATGGCCGCGTAGGTGGCCAGCACCTCCGACCAGTGCACCCCGCCCAGCGGCACGCAGAGCATCACGATGGGAAGCGAGCACAACACCAACACGGCCAGGTGGGCCAGCGAGGCCAAGAGCTTCCCCAGCACGATCGCCCCGGGACGCATCGGGCTGGCCAGCAGCATCTCATAAGTCTTCCGCTCCTTCTCGCCCGACATCGTTCCGGCCGCAAAGCTGGGCGCCATCAGCGACATCAGCATGTACTGGCCGAGGAAGAACATGTTGACCAGCCGCTTGGCCGCTTCCGGGTTCTCCGTGAGATCGAGCGTCTCTTCCTGCGGCCACGCCACAAAGACCACCGTCCCCAAGAGCCCCACGTAGGCAAACAGCAGCACAAACGCCCGGGTCATCCGGAGGTTGACCAAGAGTTCGCGCTGGAGGACGGGGTTGTCGAGCAAGTACATGGGAATTATGAAGGATGAAGGATGAAGGATGAAGGATGAACGGGGCGACACATGCTATTACTTGCCTTTCTTTGCGGTGATTGCGCAGGAGGCGAGGATGGCGGTCAATTCCTCCGCCTCCTTGCGTAGATTGGCCAGACGGCCGGCAGGCATGACTTCGCTATCTGCCAGCAATTCGAGCCAGTAGCCCGTTTCCTCCAATTCCTGCAGGCCGCCCTCGATCTTGCTGATGAACTCAGCCGTCGACCGGGCTCGATGGGCTTCGCGGTAATGTGCGCCCACCGAAGTTCCGCTTCGGAGTATCTGTTTTCCCAAGATTTGCGCCAAAGTGGTCTTGGGCAGTGAAGAATACAGTCGGATAATCCTGAGTGCAAACGCCTTCGTCCTCTCTCGCAGATCACGGTTTTCACCATCGCTTTTCACTACCCCACCCCCCAAGTGCGCATCCCGCTCGGCCTCAAGTCCTCCGTCATTCATCCTTCATCCTTCATCCTTCATCCTTCATCCTTTCCCCCTCACGCCACGGCGCCCTTCGTCACGAGCATGAACACATCCTCCAACGTCGGCTCTTTTTCGGCAAACGAGTGCATGCGCACGCCTTCGGCCACCAGGCGTTCCATCAGGGCGGCGACCTGGTGCTCGTCGGCGGCCAGCTCGACGGTGACGCGAGAGTCCTCGATCCTGAGGTCGCGGGTTTCGGGCGTCTTGCGGAGGATCGACACGCCGAGATCGAAGTTCTCCAGGAACTTGATCTCCACGATGCGGTTGCGGCGGATGCGGCGGTAAACGTCGTCGATCGGGCCCTGCATGAGGAGCTTGCCCCGCTCGATGATCCCGATCGAGGTGCAGCAGTCGGCCAGCTCGGTGAGGATGTGGCTGGAGATGAGGATCGTCTTGCCCATCTTGCGGAGTTCTTTCAACAGCGCCTTCACCTCCACGCGGGCCCGGGGGTCCAGGCCGCTGGCCGGCTCGTCGAGCACCAACACGGGCGGATCGTGGACCAGCGTCTTGGCCAGGCAGAGCCGCTGCTTCATCCCCCGCGACAGGCTGTTGACGAAAGCGTTCCGCTTCCCGGCCAGGTCCAAGAGATCCAAAACGTCGCCGATGACCTTCTTCCGCCGGGGGCGGGGGATCTGGTAGGCCACGGCAAAGAAGTCGAGGAACTCCCAGACTTTCATGCCGTCGTAGACGCCGAAGCTGTCGGGCATGTAGCCGATCGAGCGACGCACCTCGAGCGGCTGCCGGGTGACGCTTTTCCCGTTAACGACACCCTCGCCGGCCGTCGGCTTCAGGAGCGTGGCCAGGAATCGAATCGTGGTGCTCTTTCCCGCGCCGTTGGGCCCGATGAAACCGAACGTCTCGCCCGGCTCGATCTTCAAGCTCAACTCGTCGACCGCGAGCAGATCGCCGTACCGCTTGGTGAAGTTCACGAGTTCGATCATCTGGTCCTCACGGAGTTTCTGCTTCGAGCTCGTCGGGCCCGATTGCCTTGTAGTCGTCGCTCTCCTTCTCTCGCCGGGTGTTCAGGTCCGGCTGGGGATCTTCGCCGAAGCCGTAGCGCAGATGGGCGACCACCAACGCGGCCCGGCGCGATTGGGGGGAGGCCGGCTTGATCTCCAGGCCGGGGAGTTCCTCGTCGAACCAGCCGATCAACTTCACGTCGCCCGGGCGGAGCGATTGCGGGGCCTCGGCCAACTCGACGAGCTTCTCGAAGCCCAACCGGCCCTTGGCCGGCCCGGCCGCGGTCAACGGGGAGCCTTCCCGCTGGCTGGCCCAAAGCCGGCCGGCCACGTTTGTCTGCGGGCGCGGGCTGAAGCGCAGATCGGCGGCGTCATCCGATTCGAGCGTGCCGATCCAGGCGGTTTGGAGCTGCCCCGACGCGTCTCGCCGGATCACGCCGGCCCCGTGCACGGGGAACGCGGTTTCGTTGCTCACCCGGTACCGCCCGCCGGACGTTTCCGCCAACGAAATTCCGCCCCCCAGGTCGGCGATCTGCTCGCAGTGCGCCAGCCCGGTGCTGTTCGACGTGACCTGGAACCCGCGCATCTCGACGTCCCGGCCGTAGCGATATTCGAGCTCGGTGAGCCCCTGGCCCGCCAGGAGCCGGAAATCTTCGGGAACTCCGACGGCGGGAAACGGCTGCACCTGGGCACCGGGATCTTCAAACCGGAACCGGTACGTAGTCGCCAGGGACGTGTACAACGCCGTGTAACGGGTGACGTGCGCCCGGGGGTAATCGGCCTGCATTTCCACCACGGAGATTTCAGTCGCAGACCGGGCAAAGCCGACGTCGAGCTGGGCCATCCGGATCACCACCACGGTATAGACGACGGCAATCACCGGGGCCGCCGCCCAGGCCCACTCGACGCGCCCCATCAAGCGAAAGACCAGCCAGTTGACCGGCACCAGCACCAGCAGGTAGGCGCCCACGACCCACACGACGAATGTCCGCTCGGGGATCTCGATTCGGGCGGCGTTCTGGAGCGACTGGCGGGCTGAGTTGGCCACGGAGTTGAAGTCGCACCAGGAGGCCACGTCCGGGCCATGGAGCCGGCGGGTTTCCTCCTCCGTGTTGCCCAGCGTGCCGAACTCGCCGGCGTACCGGCCATCGTCCGCCCCGGGCCGGACGGTCATTTTTCTGCCGGTGTCGCGGGTGAAATAGCGGAGGTTTGAAACCACGCGCGGATCGAAGGGACGGAACCCTCCGCCGGTCCAGTTGACTTGCACCTCGAAGTCGTTGCCGACAAACTGCCGTGGCGGCCGTGTGAGCAAGCAGGCGTTGAAGAATCCGTCGAAGCTGGGCCACTTGACTAGCTCCGGCTCGTCGAGCTCGAACGCCGAAACCACGATCCTCCCCCGGCCGACCCGGCGCTCGACAAGCAGCCCACCGGTGCCGGGCACCTCCCGGGCCTGCGGATGCACGTCGAACTTAACGCCGGCCCACGGGCCGGCCACCGACAAACGTATGCCCGGCTTCCCGTGGACGGGGAGCGTCCAGCGGGCATTGAGCGCCTGGAAATGGGCTTCGGTCAACTCGCGTGTTCCCGCGCCGGCGGCGGGAAGATAGGGGCCCAGGAAGCCGTTGCGGAGGGCATCGAGCGAATCGGGGCCGCTAATGATCAGTTGCCCACCCCAATGGAGCCAATCGACGAGGGCCTCCTGCTGCTCGGGGGCAAGCGCGGCCGGCTCCGCGTCGTCCCAGAGGACACAGGCGATGCCGGTCCAGAACAGGGCGTACGGCGGAAGCGTCGTCTGCTTTTCGGCCGCCAGCCGCTGGACCCGGTAATAGCCCAGGTTCGACTGCCCGCCGCTTAAGTCCGAAGGGTGCTTGACCGAATCGAGGCCATCGAGGTACTTGTAGCTCTCGGGCGATCGGGCGAGGACCACGAAATGATACTGGTAGGAGGGCATCCGCTTCAGTTCGTGGGAATTGCGGAAGGTGCCGCGGCCGCCCTTGCGGGCGCTGATCCGTCCGGAGACGAAGGCGTCGCCGTTCGTGGCCGGAACGTAGAGGAACGACTCCAACGCCTTGGGCTGCCCCTTGGGAAGCGCGACCTCGCGCGAGCCGGTCGACGCATACCCCGTGCCCGGCACTCCGATCAGCCGGCCGCGGTCGTCGACCACGCTCATTTCCAGGTCGCCCAGCAGGTTGAAGTTGTTGGCCTTTGCCGGCAGCGACGTGGCCGTCCAATGGCCGGGCTTGAAGAAGCAGAACTGGGCGTTCGGCCCGTACGGCAGGGAAACAAGCTTGCCGATCTCCAGGTCGGGCTTCTTCTTCCTTTTCTTCTCCAGCTCCCGGGCCCGACGCTCGGCCTCCTTCTTTTCCCGCTCGGCTTGAAGCTGCTGGGGCGTCTTCCGGCATCCGCCGCAGCCGGGCAACACGGTCAGCGTCGCCAGGCACACGATCAGCAGAACGAGATGTCCGGCCGGCCGATGCCGCCTGCCCGGGGAAAAGCCGCAGTGCGATAGGAGCCCCGCCATGGTTCTTGACCTCCGCAATTGAGTTTAGGCGGAAATCCCCCTTGAGAAAAGGCTCCCGGCAAGGGCGTGGACGCCGGCGCGAGGCGGAACTTCGCGGAAGTGGGGTCCCCAAAAGCGATTGGAGCTGGGGGCGTGTGCCCGTGGGGTTAGTGCGGCCTCGGAAGGTCAGCCCGGATTGTTCATACGCCGCCCTGGTACTACAGCGCAAGGTCTCCGCTGCGAATGAGTCAACTTCAGACGGCTTGGAACCACGGATAGCACGGATTTGCACGGTTGAAATTGAGCCACACGAGTCCTTGTACACACTGGAACCTTATCCGTCTCTATCCGGGCCATCCGTGGTTCGACATGAACCTCTTATTGCCCGTTAGCTGCCGACAGTCGAATTGATCGACCCAGCGCCGTAGGACTAGTAGCACAGGCATCTTACCTGTGTTGCCCAGCCGCAGGCTGGAAGCCTGTGCTACGGCCATTGTGAACATTCCGGGCCAGGGTGTTGCCCGTCTTAGAGCCCTTGCGTCAAACGAGGACGGGTACGGGCTCGTTCTGTTGTTGCGAGGCCGTAAAGCCGCGGACCTCCCGACCGTGAACGGAGGCGATCTCCAGGTCGAGGTAGAAGGCCAGGTCAAGCTCTTCGAGGGCCGGATACTCAAATCGCTCGCCGGTGGGCGTTCGAAGACACTGCACCTTGGGCCGGGCCGGGTAGTCGGGATTGAAGTCGACGACGACCGCCTCCACCCCGTCGGACAGCGTGACGATCTGGCCGATCGGGAACGGCGGGACCGTCCGGTAGAACGCCGCCTCGACCACCGGATCAAAAAACCCCTGGCACCGGGAGCGCATCTCATCGAGCACTTCGACCGGGGACTTGGCATCGGAGTAGCACCGCTTGCTGGTGGCCGCGTCGTAGACGTCGGCCACAATGGCAATCCGCGAAAAGACGGGGATCTGTTTCCCGGCCAATGGCGGCAAGGGGTCGCCGCTCTGGTGATCGATCCGGGCAGGGTAGCCGGTGCCGTCCCAGCGCTGATGGTGATTGAGCACCACTCCCGCGGCGGGCGAAGGTACGCTCCCCCTGACCATTTCGTAGCCGTAGATGGGATGCCGCCGCATCTCGTCCATCTCTTCGGAATCGAGCCGCCCCGGCTTGTGGAGGATCTCCTTGGGCACCCGCATCTTGCCCATGTCGTGCAACAGGCAGCCCAGCCCGAGCAAATGCAAGTCCTTGGCTTCCTTGGCCGTCCGGAATTGCCGCTCCTCAATCAGGTACTCTTCCAGCTTCATCCCCACGAGCAAGGCCAGATAGGCGATGTTGGTGGAGTGCGACAGCAGGTAGTTGTCGAAGGCGTCCAGCTTCTCCAGGAGGATCTTGC
>JBDRTC010000985.1:0-6115 GCA_043824335.1 Planctomycetota bacterium
CGCGAAGCTTCCCAGGATGATCTCGCTGGCGAAGATCACGCCGGCCAGCGGGGCGTTGAACGTGGCGCTGATGCCCGCGGCGGCCCCGGCGGCGACCAGGATCTTGATGTGCCGGGGCGAGAGCCGGCACCACTGGCCGGCCATGCTCCCCAGCGAGGAGCCGATCTGCACGATCGGCCCTTCCCGGCCCGCCGAGCCCCCGGTCCCAATGCACACGCCGCTGGCGAGGATCTTCACCAGCGAGACCCGGGGCCGGATCACGCCGTCGTGCCGGCCCACCGCCATGATTACTTCCGGGACCCCGTGCCCCTGGGCCTCGGGGGCAAAACGCCGGGTGAACCAGGAGACGGCCAGGAGCCCTAACGCGGGCACGGCCAACAACGCCAAGAACCCCGCTCGGTGCATGGCGCCGGCCGCCATGGCCGGCCGGACCGTCCAGTCGGTGACCAGATCGATCAGATACGTGAACAGAACCGCCCCGTAGCCGCCGAGCAATCCGATCAGGCAGGCCAGCACAATGCAGGCCGGCCCGGGCGGGAGCTTGCCGGAGCGAAGACGCCGGAGCAGGCCACCAAGGAAACTGTTCCGCGACCGGGGCTCGGCATCGGGCGGGCGACGGCTGAAGATAGTTCGCAACTTCGTGGCGATCGTGTTGGAAGCGGTCCGCAAGTCGTCCATCGACACCCACACGTCAATGCACTCCCAGCGATATCGAGAGCTCGGCTAGCGGCCCGCAGACAGCCCATCGCAGCGACTTCGGGGAGATTCCCAGAAGCGCGGCGGGCAGGTGCCACTTGCCCTTTCCAGGAAGACCGACCTGAACCTCAGGCCGGCCCCGCGTGGCCACAGACTTTGCCCGGGAGGGCCAAGGACACGAGCCATGAACGCACGGAATCTTTAAGCTTACCAACCCCGCCACCGGCCCGCAAGCTCGCCGGAAGATTCCAGCCGGAGAGCGGCCCAGAGGGACCCGCCCTCAGAACGTCGCCTGCCGCCTATTCTTGGGAGTCTTCCTCGCGCGTTTCACCGGCCTCCTGCCAAAACGCGTGCCAGACCAGGAGGATCGCCCCGGCGACCAGCAGGCTGTCGGCAACGTTGAAGGTCGGCCAGGGCCACTTGCCGATCATCACCAGGATCCAGTCGCGCACCGCGTACACCGGATCGCCCACGTTGTGCAGCGCGTTGGCGAAATTCCACTTCAAGCCGGGCAGTCCAAGCCGGTCGTAAAGATTGCCGAGGATCCCGGCGGTGACCAAGCCCATGGTCACCGTGAACAGCCGGTCCCGCGCGGCCCCGGCGACGAACAGCCAGTAGAGAATGCCCGGAACGGCGGCAATCGACAAGACCGAGAACATCACAACCCATCCCTGGGCCATGCCGAAAAGCGCGCCTTCGTTCAAATTCGTTTGAAAGCCGAACACGTCGTCCCAGAGCCACCAGGTGGGACGCTCGCCGGGCATGGCGAGCCAGCCGAAGATCCAGTTCTTGCTCACCAGATCGAGGGCGAAGCCGACGCCCGCGAGAAGGAAAAACACCACGTAGCGGCTGGCGGGAACCGCCTGGGTGGCAGGGGAGATGCTCGCGGCCGAGCCGGCGCGCTTGGCGGAAACCGCCTTCATGGCAGCCCCTTCGATCATCCTTGCTCGTATTCCGAGGCGCACTTCACGCACATGGTCGCGTACGGCAGGGCATTCAGCCGCGTCTTGGGGATCTTTGCGCCGCACTCTTCGCACTCGCCGTACGTGCCTTCCTCGAGCCGCTCCAGCGCCGCTTCGATCTTCTCGAGGGTTCCGCCTTCGCTTTCCATCAAGCTCAGCGTGAATTCCTGCTCGAAGTTGTCGGTGCCGATGTCGGCCATGTGGATGGGCATGCTCGACAGGTCGCCGTTGGCTTCCGTGCGGCTCTGCTTGAGTGCGGCGTCGGCCATTCGATTGACGTCGCCCCGGAGTCGGGCACGCAGGGCCAGAAGCCGCTCCTTATAAGTTTTCATCTCTGCCTTCTTCATCGCTTCTTCTCCGGGAGAGACGTGACCACCTGACCCAAGAAAGCAAGCTGACAAACTCCCTATTTTAGAAGCCCGACCTGCGGTTGTCAAACGGCTTGCATCTAACGTGTACTCTGGTTTAGGATTATGCTCGCCGGTGCCCCCGGGGGGCTCCGGGGCACAATCCCCTCAAAATCCGGAGAGAAGAAAAAATTCACGACACAGACACGGCCCTTCAACAGTGCATTGCCCCCGCATGCGGGGCCACGTACGGCATCGACGAGGTTCGGGTTGCCTGCGACCGGTGCGGGAGCCTGTTGGACGTGATGTACGACTGGGATCGGCTCGGCCCACCCTCCTCCCTCGCCTTCTTCGAGGAGAAATGGGCCCGACGCCACAACCCACACTGCTTCAGCGGGGTATGGCGATTCCACGAGCTGCTCCCCTTTGCCCCGATCAAGCAGTGTGTGACGATCGGCGAGGGGCAGACCCTGCTGCACCCCTCGGAAGGAGTGGCCACCTACGTGGGCCTCCGACCCGGCCGGCTCTACCTGCAATACGAGGGCATGAACCCCTCCGGCAGCTTCAAAGACAACGGAATGTCGGCCGCGTTCACCCATGCCCAATCCACCGGCGCGAAGCGGGCGGCCTGCGCCTCGACCGGCAACACGAGCGCCTCGCTGGCCCTTTATTGTTCGGTGACCAAGTTGATGCGCGCGGTGATCTTCGTGGGATCGGGGAAGATCGCCTACGGGAAGCTGTCCCAGGCGTTGGATTACGGGGCCTTGACCGTCCAGATCACCGGCGACTTCGACGACGCCATGGCCCGCGTCAAGGAAGTCACCCAACAGTTGGGCATCTACCTGGTTAACAGCGTCAACCCCTTCCGGCTCGAAGGGCAGAAGACGATCATGTACCGCGTGCTCGAAGCGCTTGGGTGGGAGGTGCCCGACTGGATCGTGGTCCCCGGCGGCAACCTCGGAAATTCCAGCGCGTTCGGCAAGGCCTTCCACGAGCTCGAGCAATTGGGACTCATCGATCGCCTCCCGCGCCTGGCGATCATCAATGCCGCGGGGGCCAACACGCTTTACGAGCTGGTCGAGAATCGCGGGCTGCGCTGGAACGGCGGATCGCCGACCGAGTGTGTTGCCGCGACCTACTACGGCGAGATGGACGCCGAAGGCCGCCGGGCCTCGACCATCGCCAGCGCGATCGAGATCAACCGCCCGGTGAATCTCGACAAGTGCATCCGCGCACTGGAGTGGACCGACGGCGTGGTCCGCGAGGTGACCGACCAGGAGATTCTCGACGCCAAGGCCCAAGTCGGCGCCGGCGGGCTCGGCTGTGAGCCGGCCAGCGCCGCCAGCGTGGCGGGAACCAGGCTGCTGGTTAACGAGGGCGTGATCGGACCCGACGAGCGCGTCGTCGCGATCCTCACCGGCCACCAGCTCAAGGACCCCAACGCAACGATCGCCTACCACACGACCGACCAGGATCTGTTCAACCGGGTCCTCGGCAGCCGCGGCGTCCGCCGCGCCGCCTACGCCAACCGGGCCGTCGCCGTGCCCAACGATCTGGACGAGATCATCAAGGCGATTCAGCTTTATAGCTGAGTGGGATCTGGAGACGTTTGCTGGAAATGTGGTGGGGCGAGTAAGGCGAGACCCACGCAGGACCTTTCGAGCCGCTGTGATCGACTATACGACTCCGCGTCCCTGAAGCGAAGTCAAGAATGCGGAAACGAATGCCTACCCTCTCGCCATGCGATGTACCCAAATAATGCCAAAATCGGGGAGAAAACACACAGAATAGCGACATCGCCCAGAAGGAGGACGGCGATACCTCGGGAGAAACTGCCAGGCGTAGGACGCTGGTCCTAGTTTCACGAAGAGCACAAACCGCGATTCTAAGCCCCTGAGAGGACTATGCCATGCTCCATTCGATTCGAGGCGTTGTATTGTCGATTCTCCTGGGTGCGTTAGCCGTGATGCCGGCGTGGGCTGCCGACGCGCCGCCCGAGAAGCCGTGCGTCCACGTCAGCGTCGTCTCGCAGACGTTTACCGACGCAGGGCGAACCATCGACGCGGTGCTCAAACACCTCGATGAGGCGGCTCTTCAGCAGGCCGATATTGTTCTATTGCCCCAAGAATGCGTGAAAACGGATGGGGAGCCGATTCCCGGCTCGATCTCCAGCGCGCTGGGCGACAAGGCCCGAGAGCACCAGATGTATGTCGTCGGCAATATCCTTGAGAAGGAGGGCGAAGCGACCTACGTGACGTCGTTTCTTCTCGACCGCCACGGAAACCTCGTCGGGCGATACCGCAAGTCCCACAAGTTGCCCGACGAGACCATGCACCTGGGCGATGAGCTTCCGATCTTCGATACCGATTTCGGTCCCGTCGCCATGCGAATCGGCACTGACCGTTATTTCCCCGAGATTGACTTGGTCTATGGCGGGAAGGGCGCGCGGCTGATCCTTTGGTCACAGATGCCGGAGCCGGTGGAGGACGAACACCTCCAGGACTTCCCCTCGGCGGGTCGCGCGGCCGATTTCCACGTGACGATCGCTTGTGCCAGGTATGCAAGCCCCGCCGACATCGGCTACATCACGAACAAGTTTCCGCCGTATCGTGGGTGTCCGATCGGTCGGCCCAATGTACGACGTTTTGGCCGACGCGGCGGCCAAACACAAGATCTACGTAATTGGCTGCATCTGGGAGCGCGAGGGGGACTACGTTTACAATACCGCCTTTCTCTTGGACCGAGCCGGCAAACTTGTGGGGAAATACCGAAAGACTCATCTCCACTGGCCCGAGATGTTTCAAGGTGTTCGACCAGGCGACGAATACCCCGTCTTCGATTGCGACTTTGGCCGCATCGGCATCGAGATTTGTTACGATAGTTGGTTTCCCGAGGTGGCACGCGTGCTCGCCATGAAAGGTGCGGAGATCATCTTTTGTCCCAACGCGGGATACCACGAAACATGCCAGGCTGCTCGCTCCTGTGACAATGGGATCTATTTCGTGCCTGCTTCCCACAACCGCGTGAATATCATCTGGGATCCGAACTTCGGAGAGCTGGCCAAAGGTGGCCGCGAGCTGATCCTGGCGGAACTGGAACTCAGCGAGCCAAAGCCCTACGCCTATCATCAGTGGCAGACGAGCGGTATGCCTCAAGCCTACCGCCAGATGCCCCATACCGTAAGCGACCGATGTTTGGAAGAGGTGTTGGACCTATACCGCAGCGTTCCCTCGCCGGAGAGCCAGGTGCGTTGATCAGGCCGATCCCTATCGAGCCCACACCGTACGGCAAGACGCCTACACCTGTACGCCGAACCTCCCAGCCGTGAACCTGGAAGAGATGCGACAGCTGGCCATCGTAGCCATCCTGCTGGTGCTGGTCGGAACCGCCGTGCTCCACGGGCACGCCAAAGCAACTAGCTGCCCGAAGCACAGCCGGTGGGCGGGAGTTGCTGCCGTCGTCGGAGCCTCTCCGCCAGCCACCGAGCCGGGCAACGATTGGGCCGGTACAGAATCACCCAGAATCGCTCCCGACCCGATGGGCGCTTTGGCCGGTTTTGAATCGCCGACCGCCGCTTCCGGCAAGCAGGTCGGCAGCTTGGCCTCCACCTCCCCCTCCCCACCTGAAGCACCGGCCAGTGGCGGCCCCTGACAACCCTCCGTGACTCGGCCGCCTTCCACATCCGAGCCGATGGGCGCGTTGGCCGGTTTTGAATCGCAAGCCTCTGCCCGGACGTACTTTGCGACCGTCTCCCGGTCAACCTCCAACTCCCGAGCAATCCGCCGCTGCGGCCACTTCCGCTCGTGTAGTGCCCGTATCGCCTGAATCTTCGCCATCTTGAGCCGGTTCGCCATGTAGGACCTCCTCCAGTCTCGTGAAAACTGGAGATCCTACCGGCAAACCCCTTTCTTCTCAGGATGGCCGGTTTTCAAGCGCCCATGACTGGCCGGTTTTCAGCGCCCACTGACACCGAGAAGGGCTGCGGGACGGGTTCTTACGAATTCCGGGACCATTCGATTGATTTCGGGACCATTCGGTTGCAAGCCCACCCCACGTCGGGCTAGACTCAGGTTTGTCGCGGGGATTCAAATCCCTATCAGTTAGACTAGA
>JBDRTC010000986.1:0-3460 GCA_043824335.1 Planctomycetota bacterium
GAATCGCCTTCAACTATCTTGAGCCGGCAGACGGAAACCTGCAAGCATTTTCCCACCGGCTGTACGAACTCTTGTTGCGATCGTGCACCGAGTTCGAGGCGAATTGCAGGGGCATCCTCGCAGACAACGGATACTCAAAGAAGGGCGATTGGAAGATCCGGGATTACCACAAGATTGAGCGAAGCAGTCGTTTGTCTGAATACGAAGTGGAAATCACGGGCTGGAGTACCACAAGGAAGGTATTCCGACCCTTTGAGTCGTGGTCCAATGCGCATTCACTCAAATGGTATCAAGCCTACAACACAGTGAAGCATAATCGAAGCGAGGCGTTTGAATCCGCGAGTCTGGAGAACGTCCTATTGGCAGTCACCGGTCTATTGGCGGTCCTGTTCTCGCAGTTCTTCATGATGTCCTTCAACGCCCACCAATCCGTAGAGATCTACCATACCAACGATGATGGATGGTTTTGGCGTGAGGATAGCATCTTCCGTGTAAAGCCTCCGCTCAGTTGGAGTGACGAGCAATCTTACGACTTTCGATGGAAGGACCTTAAGGACTCTTCCGACAGCTTTGCCAACTTCTCTTTTTCGTGATTCCGTTGGGGCCCTCATCACCGTTATACTATGATAGAATGGGGGCGCCGTGGCCACCGTTTGGCGTGCCTTGCGAGGGACGCCGGCTGCCAGCGAGTAACTTTTGACGCGGAGATATGCGATGGCACTGAACTACACGGCGGTCATTCGACGTGACGGCGAGTGGTGGATCGGCTGGATTGAGGAGATTCCCGGAGTCAATTCGCAGGGAGCGACCCGGGATGAGCTCATCGAGAATCTTCGCTCCGCCCTTCAGGAGGCGCTCGAGATGAATCGCTCCGACGCACGGGCCGCGGCGGGGGGAGCCTATGAAGAAGTGAGCATCACGGCGTGAAGCGACACGAATTGATCCGCCACCTGCGATCGCACGGATGCTTCTTGATCCGCGAGGGAGCGAAGCATTCGTGGTGGGGTAATCCAGCCAATAACCAGCGCTCGGCGGTCCCACGCCACTCCGAAATCAGCGCGCAGATGGCAAGGAAAATCTGCCGGGATTTGGGGATTCCCGAACCGTGATGTTGGATAGACGTGCGGCAGGTCAAGCGGAGCGCGCGCGACCATGATCTAATCACTTGGCTCCTTCGCGTGAAACGTTTTTCGGGTCACTCCAGCGGCAGCTTGACCGGCTGCCCTCCCTGGGCGATGGAGCGGTCGATGGCGATGCAGACCTCGTGGGTCTTGTAGGCGTCGGCGATGTTGACGAACGATTCGCGGTCCTCGCGGATACAATCGACCAGGTGGTTCATTTCTTCGTCGAAGGGATGGTGGTCGACCGCGCCGGAGTCGGGCAGCACGGTCCCCATCTTCGTCCAGCCCGTCTGGCCCGGCAGGAGCTTTTTGGACCACAAGCGGTTGTCGCGCACGGTGCCCTCGGTTCCGGCCAGGTCGATGTTGAACTGGTAGGGCATTTCGGCGTCGAACAGGGCGGAGGTTTTGCCGATGGCGCCGCCGGCGAACTTCAGCGCGGCCACCACGTTGGCCGGGTACTCGAAGTTGCCCTTCTGGTTGTTTCCAAAAGCCGCGACCTCGACGATCTCGTCGCCGGCCAGCCAGCGGATCGCGTCGACGGCGTGGCATCCGCCGGTGAGCATGGTGCTGCCGCCCGTTTTGAGCTTGCTGCCCCACTCGAATCCGGTCCACCAGCCGGCCAGCCCGTGCCAGTAATCGACCTCGACGTAGAACAGCTCGCCGATCGCCCCGCCGGCCAAGAGCGACTTGAGGTTCTCGACCAGGGGATTCCACCGCAGCACGAAGCTGACCACGCTCTTGACGCCGGCCCGGGTGACCGCCTCCGACAAGGCCCGGTTCTCTTCCATCGAAAGGCACATCGGCTTTTCCATCAGGATGTGCTTGCCGGCTTTGGCGGCGGCGATTCCCTGCTCGGTATGGACGTGGTTGGGTCCGCTGAGGTTGACGATGTCGACGCGCGGGTCGCCGACCACCTGGTCGTAATCGTCGCCCACGGCGCAGTCGATCCCGAGCTTGTCGACCAGGCGTTGGGCGCTCTCCTTGCGGCGGCTGGTCACCCATACGATTTTCGCGTGCGGACTCTTGAGCCAACTGGCCGCGTGCGCGTAGGCCACTTGGCCGGCCCCGTGGATGGCCACCCCCAGCTTGCCGTCGTCCATGGTCACACTCCTCGAAGGGTTGAGATTTATCGCGTTTTCGTAGTACCAGGATGCCCGACTCGGCGGTCCAATGCAACCCCTCCGGCCGAAATCCTGGGCCTCTTCGGGGCCGTCGTGTCGCCCTTCTTGGGGGCCCTTCGACCGTTCCGGTTATGTAAACAGGGAAACCACCCGAATTCCGGCATCCTCCCGGCACGCGGGAAAGAGAAAGGGAAACGGTTTGAGCATCGGCCCGTTGTGGTCCGTCGAGCGACCGTTATACTGGAGTCGGCGCTGAGCGGCGGAAGCAACGCCCGGGGGCTGCGTCCCCCGGGTTCGTGTGTGGCTCAACCGTGGACTTTCCCCGCGGAGCGCAGTCCGCGGGCGTTCGCAAGAACGCGACAACCATGAGAAACTAACCATCAAGACACCAAGACCACCGACACCAAAGACGCGAACCAATGAACTCACCGGAGAACCGTACCGTCCTGGCGTTTATGGCCCATCCCGACGACGCCGAGTTCCTCTGCGCCGGCACGTTGATCCGTCTGGCCGACGCGGGCTGGGAGATCCACATCGCCAGCTGCGCCCCGGGCGATTGCGGCACGACATCGGAAACCCCCTGGGCCATCAGCGGCCGGCGGACCGAAGAAGGGCGCAAGGCGGCGTCGCTCGTCGGGGGGACGTACCACTGTCTCGACGAACGTGACGGATTCGTGGTCTACGACAAGATCACGCTCCACAAGACCTACGACCTCTTCCGCCGCGTGACCCCCTCGTTGGTGTTCACCCATGCGCCGAAAGACTACATGATGGACCATGAGATGGCCTCCCTGTTGGCCCGGGCGGCCAGTTTCATTTACGGGGCGCCCAACTGCTCGGCGTTCCCCCTGCGGGAAGGGGCGGGCGTGCCGCATCTCTATTACTGCGATCCGGTGGAAGGGATCGATCCGCTGGGCCGGCCCGTCGAGCCGACCACGTTTGTCGACGTTAGCGACCAGCTCGAAAAGAAGACCGAGATGCTCGCCTGCCACGCCAGCCAGCGCGACTGGCTCTTGGCCCATCACGGAGTCGACGAGTATCTCGACTCGATGAAACGCCACACGGTGAAGCGAGGCAAGGAAGCCGGGGTGGCGGCCGCCGAAGCCTTCGTTCAGCACCTTGGCCACCCCTATCCCCAAGACGACCTTTTAAGCGCCCTGTTCGGCGCCGGAAAGAATACGTGAAAGTCCGTTTAGCTGCCGCCGGTACGGCGGCATG
>JBDRTC010000987.1:0-4502 GCA_043824335.1 Planctomycetota bacterium
GTGGGCGGGAAGCGCTTGCGGCACTACGAGCGAACGACCGCGCGCCTCGGCGCCGCCTCTGCGGTCACGTTCACCGGCACCGTGCACGACACGGTGCCTTTTTACGCGGCAGCCGACGTCTACGTACACCCCACCTATCACGACTCGTGCAGCCTGGTGGTGCTGGAGGCCCTGGCCAGCGGCCTTCCGGTGATCACCAGCCGGCTCAACGGGGCCGCCGAGCTGTTGACCGAAGGGGTCGAAGGGGCCGTGATGCCCGACCCGGCCGACGTCGACGACCTGCTGGCCAGACTGGAACCCATGTTCGACCCCTCCGTGCGCATCCGCATGGGCCGGGCGGCCCGGCGCCTGGCGATGGAGCACACGCTGGAGCGGAACGTGAACGAAGTGCTCGCCGTTTACGAGGAGGTCGTCCGCCGCCGCAACGCTCGAGAACGCGAGGCGATGCTCGTGGCCCAGAAGCCGTTCGTGGTTCGCCGGACGGGCGCCCGCGCGGCGTCCAGGCGACCGAAATACGGGACTGTCAAACAAGAATCGCCGGTCTCCACGTGACCTCCACACGGCCCAATCTCACCGTTCTCATCCCCTGCAAGGACGAGCGCATCAATATCCGCCCTTGCGTGGAATCGGTGCGGTCGATCGCCGACGAAATTCTCGTGGCCGACTCGGGCTCGACCGACGGCACGCTCGACCTCGTGCGCCAGCTCGGCGGCTGCCGGATCGTCGAGCGGGAGTTCATCGACTATTCGAGCTTCAAGAACTGGGCGATGGCCCACGCCGCCCATTCTTGGGTCCTGATCGTCGACGCCGACGAGCGCGTCACCGACCAACTGGCGGCCGAGATCCGCAGCCTCTTCTCCAAAACGCCTCCGCTCGACGCGTATCGCCTCCCGCGCGTCGCTTACTTTCTTGGTCGTCGGATCAACCATTCCGGCTGGAACTCGTCGATGCCCGTTCGGCTCTTCCGTCGCGACGCCTGCCAATACAACAAGCACCGGGTACACGAGAGTATTGAAGTGGCCACGGGCCGCGTGGGGAAGTTGAAGGGCAAGTTGGACCACTTCACGTGCCAGTGCCTCACGAAATACCTGGCGAACTTGAATCGGTACACCACCACGGCTGCCGAGGACATGCACGCGGCCGGCCGGCGGGGCCGCTTTCTCGATTTCCTCGTTCGCCCCCCCTTGCGATTTCTCAAGGATTACATCGTGCGAGGCGGCTTTCTCGACGGGCGAGGCGGCCTGGCCGTTTGCACGATCTCCGCCTATTACGTCTTCCTCAAGTACCTCAAGCTTTGGGCGCTGAGCACCACGTACGTCACGGCAGATGAAGAGCGGAGCGGGCCGTCCTCACAAAAGGGGATCGCCACGGTCCACCAAACGGAAGATCGGCCCGATGAGGTCCCAGTCGCCGCGGGAGAGCTGATCGGATGAGCATGAGCAGTCCACCACAAACGTGCCGGGCAACCGACCGCGCGACACAACCTCCCCGGTTGCTCCCGCCAGAGCCGGAAATCGCGCTTTTGGTCTCGACCTACGAGAAGCCGTGGCACTTGAGGCGGGTGTTGGCGTCGATCGCCATGCAGGAGGGCGTTGAGGGCCAGATGGAACTGGTCGTCACCGACGACGGCTCCGCCGACGAAACGCCGCAAATCGTCGAGCAGTTTGCAAAAAGCGTTCAGTTTCCGGTCGCGCTGACGACGCACCCCCACCAGACGTTTCAATTGGCCCGGTGCCGCAACCAGGGCGTGGCCCGGAGCAAGGCCCCGTACCTCCTGTTCCTCGACGGCGATTGCGTGCTTCCCCCGGATCACGTGCGGGAACATCTCAGCCGCCGCCGGCCGAACTTCGCCATGGGGGCCGACTGTCTGCGCCTCGACGAGGCTCAGAGCGCCCACTTCGACGACGAGGTGATCCGGTCGCGCGAGTACCTCGGCTGGGGCTCTCGCCGCCAGTTGCGGGCGCTGGCCAAGACCGACCGCAAGGCACGCTTCTACCGGTGGATCCACCACCCGACGAAACCCAAGCTGGTCGGCAACAACATCGGCATCTCACGCCGGGACTACGAGCGCGTGAACGGCTACGACGAGAATCATGAGGGCTGGGGGTGCGAAGACGACGACCTCCGGATCCGCCTGCGTCAGGCGGGCATTCAAATTGCATCCATCCTCCGCTTCACGCACACCTATCACCTTTGGCATCCGATCACTCCAACGGCTCCGGGCGCATGGCGGAACGGAAAGAACGTGAAATACTTCTCCCGCCGCTGCCGGCTGACGCGGTGCATGAACGGGCTGGTCAAGCGAACGATCGACGATCTGGCCGTTCGCGTGGTGGGAACGACTTCGAGGCCGAAGGCGGAAACCTCGCTCTTGGGCCTGCGCTGGGCCGAGCACTGCCAAGCCGGCCCGGCCGAAGTGGAACTGCTCTTCCTGCCCGGCGAAGGTCGATTCAGTGGCCGGGCGGACTGCAACATTCTGGTCGTGTTGGAAGATACGCCCAAAGCGCGGCGGATGGCCCGAAAGGCGCATCTCGTGGTGGCCGATCGAACGTATCCCGGCGTCCCGGCGGAATGTTGTTTCCAGTTAATGGAGTTCGACCAGGCGCTGGGCGCCCTTGGGTAGCTGCGAAAGTTCGTAGGTTATGCTTTAGCATATCCCACATTTAGGATCGTCAGCGACCAATCGATATGCTGAAGCATAACCTACCCACTGCCGCACCAACGGGAAAACGTTGGAAGTCGATGGATTCTAAGGTAACGCGATGAGATTGCTGCCACCGGAAGCATTCGCCGAGGTTTTCACACCTCTGCAAGGGAAGCGAGTCGGGTATATCCGCCCTCACGGCAACGTGGGTGACCTTCTCATCGAAGAGGCCACCTTTCAACTATTTGACGGGTTCGGCATCGACTGGAAGATCCAAGATCCCGCCGGGCCGGCCGACGTCGAGGAATTGGTTTTTGGGGGTGGAGGGAACATGGGAACACTTTGGATGCCCAACTGCAACTGGGGGTTTCGCACGCGGTGCCTGCAAATGGGTCCGCCAATCACCATCTTGCCGCAGTCGTTCTCTTCCCGTGAGGACCGCCCCTACCATCGCGTCTACGTCCGCGAGCGAGCCAGCCTGCGGTTCTGCGAGCACGCCACGCTCGCTCCCGATCTGGCTTTGGGTTATGAGTGCAACCTCGATATCAAGCCGAAACGCAGGCTTGGTATTCTGCTCCGCAAGGATGGCGAGGGCTCGGTTCGCCGTCGGTGGTTCTGCCGTGATCCGGCGAAAATCTGCAAGCGACCTCGGCAATACCTCGAGCTGGCGGCCCGATACGAACGGATTGTCACTGATCGCCTGCACTTCGCCATTTGCGGCTTGATCGCGGGGAGAGACACCACGCTTTTGCCCAATTCATACCACAAGAATGCGAGCATGCACGAAACGTGGCTAAGAGACCTGGGCTGCAACTTTGCGGAGAGCGTTGAGTCAGCTTTGGCCATGGGGAAAAGGCGCACACCTCGTTTTGGCCGGACGGGTCGACGCGGAAAACGCCCCGCTCGCGCTGCGTAGCGCCCACGTTGGGATCGGCGTGCCGCACCGACGGGAAGAAGGAGTTCTGTCTCAAGCTTACCGAGTTCGACGCGATCTGCGAGAAGCTCGGCCTGCCGAAGGGCCCGTTGCCCCACGCCAATCCCTCTACCCACCGTCACTACACCGACTACTACACGCCGAAGCTCCGCAAGCTCGTGGGCGACCTCTACCGGCGCGACGTCGCCGTGCTCGACTACCGCTTTTCGGGATCTTGAGGATTGCTCATTGCATGTGTCTGGGTGGCATGCCCTCGCGCAGCGTGGGCATGTTTGCGGGTGTCCATGGCCACGCAAGCGAGGCCATGCCACCCCAATTCCAATTCTCAGCCACGGCCTGTTGTGGCTGGTGAGACATGCGGGCTGAGGACCGGGTCACACTGTGGCGCACTTGCCGTCGAGCAGTTCACGATAGACGCTCAGCGTGGCCTCGATCATTCGGGTGGCGGTGAACAACTGCTCGGCTCGGCGCCGTGCTTGCTGCTGGAGCATGGCGCACTGGTCGGGCGAGTCCAGGGCGTGGAGGATCGCCTCGGCCAGCGCCTGGGGATCACGGGGAGGAACGGTCCAGGCGACCGGCTCCGAATCGGGATCGTCGCTCCCGGTCAGATCGGGGATTCCGCCTGCCGTGGTTGTCACGATGGCCGGCCCGGCGAGCATGGCGTCGATCAGGGTCGAGCCGAGCCCTTCGGCGTGCGAGGGAAACACGAACAGGTCGGCCGCCGCGATGAGATCGGGCACGTCCTGGCGGTGGCCCAGGAATCGCACCCGGGAATCGATGCCCAGCTGTTTCGCCTGCTTCTTCAGTTCGTGGGCCAATTCGCCGTCCCCGGCCAAGGCCGCGCGGACTTCCGGACGCTTCTCCAGAACGGCAGGCAGCGCCTGCAACAAGAATTTGTGCCCCTTATGGTCGGTGAGCTTCGCT
>JBDRTC010000988.1:0-5656 GCA_043824335.1 Planctomycetota bacterium
CCCAAGCGGAGCTTGGGAACAAGTTACGCGGTTTGTTCTTCATATGGCTGAAGTACTACTCCTTTCAGAACTTGTCGGCCAGAGACCACTGGAGCGCCCCCAGCGCTCCAAGTCCTTCGCCCGCGGGGGGTCGAACCATGAACGTCTCGCGGTGGGCTCCCGGCGGCTCGGGTTCGAGGGCCACGCGGCGGCGTTCGAGAATCTGCCCGGCAAAATGGTCGGAGGGGAGGGCAAACGTGACTGAATCGCGCTGGACCTCGCGGGCGTACTCTGCCACAAAGCCCAAGAGGGCTTCGGCCGCGTCGGTCGCGTCCGCCCGGCCGCACAGCTCTGAAACAAGCAGCCGATCCGGTTCCACCTCGACCCTGGCATAGCCCGCGATCCGCCCCTGACGGGTCGAGAAAAGTAGTCTCAACCTCGGAAAGGGGTTGAAGAGCATCTGGTAGAGCTGCCAGTAGTCGGGGTCGCGGACGACTTTGCCGTCGTAGTCGGGATAGTCGTGGGCATGGATTTCGGCCATCGACTCAAGGTGGCTTCGATCGAGCTTGTCGACCAGCTCGCAAGCGAACCCGCTCGTGGTGAAATCCATCTCTCGCACCGACGCCGCCGGATAGGTCTGCTCGATCCGTTGGAACCCAAGTCCTTCATATAGCTTGGGCAAGTCGGTAAAGAGCACGGCCGGCGCCAGTTGCTCGTCGACGATCCCAAGAGCGTACCGCATCAGGTGCCTGGCGATGCCCTTTCTGCGGTGCTCCCGGCGCGTGGCCACCGAGGCGATCCCGACCACGTCAGCCCGCCGGCCTCCAAGCCACATCTTGACAGGCACCAACGAGACGTTGCCCAAAAGCTCCTCGCCCCGGTAAAGGGCGTACGGCGTCCAGGTATAAAAGCGCCTCCCCTTTTCGATCATCTCGGTGAAAACCGGCCGATCGGCGGGAAACGCGTCGATCACCAGCCGATAAAGCGACAGAAGCGCGTCGCCCGTGGGCGTGCGAATCTCACACTGCGTCAGATCAAGCTCCATATTCCGCTCCAGTCTCCTCGTTCCCATGTTTCGCGTGGGAACGAACTTGCCGGACGCTTCGCGTCCCTTCTCTCTTGACGCAAAGCGTCGAGCGGAGCCGTTCCCACGCAAAGCGTGGGAACGAGACGGCGGGATGCTTTTCGTGAAAGTCACGGTTCATACAGCAGGAATCGCGAACGCCTCTTAAGGAACTCCTCCAAGTCCGCCCGGTAGATCGATTCGATCTGGGCGACCGGCTTGGCGGCCAGCACGGCGTCGAGAACCGCTTGGTTGGCCAAGAGGCGATCGTAGGCTTTGGCGTTCCAGGCATCCGGGTAGAGCATCCGCAGCGTGCGGGCGACTTCCAACCCGGTGCGTACGGGCTGGAAAGTGTCGCGATCGGTAATTGCGATCGTGACGCCCTGGCACTCTTCCCCCTTGAACTTGCTGGCATCCGGCGTGAACGTGACCGCGCGAAACTCGACACCCGGCAGGCCGGCCCCGGCAAGCGCCGCTTGGAGCCGCGATCCGTCGATCCAGGGGGCGCCCAGGATCTCAAACGGCGTGGCCGTGCCTCGGCCAACGGAGAGATTGGTCGTCTCCAGAAGCCCGATTCCCGGATAGAGGATTGCCTCGGTGAGGCTTCGCATGTTGGGCGAGGGGTTGACCCAGCGAAGGCCCGTGGCGTCGAAAAACACGTCGCGCCGCCAGCCCTCGACGTGGATCACCTCGATATCCAGGTCCAGTCCCAGCTCGCTTCTAAACATCCCGACAAGCTCGCCCACGGTCATCCCATGCCGGACCGGAAGGCGGTGAAAGCCGACGAACGACTCGCGCCCGGCGTCGAGCACCGGGCCGGCCACGTCGACGCCGCCGATCGGGTTGGGGCGGTCGAGCACCACGAACCGGACCTTGTGCTTCGCCGCCTCTTCCATCGCGTAGCCCATCGTGGAGATGTACGTATAGAAGCGCGTGCCGATGTCCTGGATGTCGAACACGAGCGTGTCGATCTCCTGGAGCATTTCCGCCGTGGGCCGGCGGGTCTCGCCGTAAAGACTGAACACGCGGAGCCCGGTGGCTTTGTGGCGGCCGTCGGCGATGTGCCTCACGTCGAGCTTTCCCTCCAGCCCGTGCTCCGGGCTGAACAGGGCAACCAGCTCCACGTTTTCCGCCTCGTTGAGGAGCCGGGCCGTGGAGACTCCGTCGCGATCGATGCCCGTCTGGTTCGTGATGAGCCCCACGCGGCGGCCGGCCAGTTGCCGAAAGCCGTCGCGCTTCAAGACGTCGATCCCGGTGAGGACCACGGGGGGAGGGGGGGCGTCGATCGCGTCGGCGGCGATCGTGCCGATTCGGCCGGCCAGCGGGTTGACGGAGCCCTTGCCGTCGGGGTGGAGGCGGTTGCTCAGGAAGATGACGAACAGCTCGAGCCCAGGGTCGATCCACATGGCCGTTCCGGTGAATCCCCCATGTCCGAACGCGCGATCCGAGAACGAGCGGCCGCGATTCGAGGAGTAGCCGGTTCGCATGTCCCATCCCAGTCCGCGGCGGCCGCTGGAGACGGGATAGGGCGTGGTCATCGTGGCGAGCGTCGAGCGTTCGAGCACGCGGACGCCCTGGTACGCTCCACCTTCGAGCATCATCTGGGCGTAGACGGCCAGATCGGCCGCGGTGGAGAAAAGCCCGGCGTGTCCGGCGACGCCGCCGAGCAGATAGGCCCGGGGGTCGTGCACTTCACCTTGCATCCACGCGTCGTCGCGCTTTTCCGTGGGCGCGGCGCGTCGGCGGAGCGATTCGTCGGGCAGGTAGCCGGTCTCGGTCATGCCCAGCGGCTGGAAGATGCGCTCGCGGGCGAACTCGTCGACAGAGTTGCCCGAGATTCGCCGGACGAGTTCGCCGAGCATCAGGTAGCCCACGTCGGTGTAGATGAACTTGGAGCCGGGCGGCTCGCGGAGCGAGAGGGCGAAGATTCGCTCCCAGGCTTTTTCGGGGCCGTCGGCGTAGTCGGCCAGGGAGTTGTCGGGGATGAGGCCGCCCTGGTGCGTGAGAAGCTCGAAGACCGTGATCTCCTCTTTGCCGTGGTTGCCGAACTCGGGGACGTGCTCGGCCACGCGGTCTTCCAGTCGCAGCTTCCCCTCCTGGAGGAGAATCATCACGCTGGTGGCCGTGGCCACGGGCTTGGTGAGCGAGGCCATGTCGAACACGGTGTCGGTCGTCATGGCCACGCGTTCCGGCTCGATCTGCCTGTCGCCGTACGCCTTCAAGAACACGACCTTTCCCCGCCGCCCGATCATCACCACGCACCCGGGCATCTCGCCCGCCTCGATCCCTTCGGCGACGACCGCGTCAATCTCCTTCAAATCCCCGGACCTCATCCCCACATCTTCGGGCACGGCCGACGGCAACTTGCCCGGGGCGGTCGGGTGGCTGTGGGCTGAGCGAAGCGAAGCCACAGGGCCGACATGCTGGGGCACCGCTTCGCTCTGCCCCAGGCACCCCGAGGGCGATGCCCCGTGTAAGAGGATAAGACCAACCAGGAGCAACCCAACAAATCGGGCATAGAAACGTGTGCAGTCAAGGTCCTGAACCCCGAACCCTGAACCCTGAACCCTCATCGTCCTCGCCCGGCCGCCTCTTGATTTACTTATCTGCATGGGTACCTCGGTTATCAGTTTCTTGCCCAGCGGGATGCTGGAAGAAAAGCGCGTTGGCGGCCATGCCGATCGCCAGTGTCGCTGTGGACCCCAGGATCGCGAACCAGGGCCAGGCCAGAAGGGTCCTGCCGGTGATGACGGGGACCACAAACACGACGGCGGTCATCACGGCCAATCCGCCCACGAGCCCGGCCAGGGCCGCGGGCTGCGTCACCCGCTTCGTCAACACGCCCAGGAAGAACACGCCCAGAATCACGCCGGTCGTGAAACCGGCGATGGCCATCACGCTCTCCACGACGGTGCTGATCAGAGGCTTCCCCGCAACGACGGTGGTGGCCAGAAACAGGCCCGCGATCCCCACGCCGATCTGGATCAGGCCGAACACGACGGTCAACAATCGGCTCACCGCGAGAAGACGTTTTGGAGAGGGCCTTTTCTTGTGCAACGGCAAGTACAAGTCGTTCACCGCCGCGGCGGCCGAGGAGTTCAGCGAGCTGGAAAGCGTCGACATGGCCGCCGCGAACACGGCCGCCACGGTAATCCCCACAACGCCGGTCGGCAGATGACCGACGATGAAGGCGGGGAAAACCTGGTCGGTTCTCCCAAACGGCGCCTGGGGCGGAAAGGCGTGGTAGAAGCAGGCCAACCCCACGCCGATCAGAAGGAAAAGCGCAAACTGTGCGCAGACGACGAACCCGCTCAAGGCCAGCGCGCGAGCCGCTTCTCTCGAACTTCGAGCGCACAAGTACCGCTGGACCATCAATTGGTCGGTGCCGTGGGTGGCCAGGGCGATGAAAACACCGCCCACCAGGCCGGACCAGAGCGTGTACGGCTTGGCGAGGTCGAAGCTGAGGTCCAGGAGCCGGAACTTGCCGTGCGCGTGGGCGAACTGCGCGAGCCGCGCCCATCCGGCGGGCAGGCTGGCGAAGAAATCCCCCAGCCCGGTCCATCCTCCGCCCAGAAGCGCGAGAATCACGGCCAGCGTCACCAGGCCGCCCACGATATAAATCACGAACTGCACACAGTCGTTCCACACCACCGCCTTCATCCCGCCGAGGAACGTATACAAGATCGTGATTACCCCGATCACGGCGATCGAGATCCATAAGTCCAGACCGACGACGACGTGCAAAACGATGGCCGTCAAGTAAAGGCGCAGTCCGTCGGCCAGATTCCGGGTCACCAGGAACAAGAGCGACGCCGTCTGCTTCGTCAGGCCCCCGAAACGGCGTCCGAGGACCTCGTACGCCGTGAAAAGCTCGCCGCGAAAGTAGTGCGGCAGGAAAAGGGAGACGACCACGAACCGGCCGATGATGTAGCCGAACGTCAATTGGAGGAAGACCAGGCTGCCGCCCTGATCGAAAAAGACGCGGCCGTCTCTGGCGGCGAACGCGAGCCCCGGGATGCTCAGGAAGGTGACCGTGCTCGTCTCGGTGGCCACGATCGACAAGAGCACCCCCCACCAGGGCAGGCTCCGCCCGCCGAGCAGGTAACCGGCCGCGTCGCGCTGGCCGCGGCCCATCCAGATGCCGAACAGGACCACGCCCAGCAAATAGGCGGCAATGATCGCCGCGTCGATGCCGCCGATTGCTGGATTCATTACCTCGGTTCCAAGCGTGTGGAGAAGCCAGAACTCGGACGGGAGGCTCTCGGCCGTCAGCTTTCAGCCTTCTTTTCCAGGAAACATCCGCTGGCAAACGCTGACGGCTGATTGCTGAAGGCTGACAGCCGCGATACGCTATCAGGCGCGGTCTTCGGCTGGTGACGGCGGACCGCCTGTGACTCGAAGTCGTCCTATTGTGGCCTGAAAACCACCGCCAAGCAACGACCATGCGGACCAACCTCACCACCGAAGGACGGAATCCGGCCTCCGAAGCGATCGACGGCCTCTCGGCCCTGGAAATCGTCCGGCTGATGAACTCCGAAGACGCCACGGTTGCCGAGGCCGTGGGCCGCGAGGCCGAGCCTATCGCCCGGGCGATCGAAGTGATCGCCGATCGGC
>JBDRTC010000989.1:0-4395 GCA_043824335.1 Planctomycetota bacterium
TCGTTGGTCGACGTGCTCTTGCTGACCTCGCACATGGAGGCCAACCCCGTGTCGATTCTGGAAGCGATGGCCTGCGAAAAGCCGGTCGTGGCCACCCGGGTTGGATCGGTTCCGGAAACCGTTCTCGACGGCGAGACTGGGTTCCTGGTTGCCCCGGGCGACGCCCGCGGGCTCGCCGACCGGGTGATCGAGCTGTTCCGCAATCCAGAGCGGGCCGCCCGGATGGGTCGGGAAGCGCGAGAGCGCGTCCTGGCCCGGGGGTCCGTCCGGCGAATGGTCGAAGGGTATGAAAACCTGCTTCGAGAGATCTACGCGGCCAAGTGCGGCTGCCAAGTGAGGCGGCAGCCCGCAAGCGAGCGCAACGAACAACCCGGGCCAACCGCCATTCGCCATTCCAGCTCCAGCGTGACGGACCAACTACAGACGATCGGGAACCGGCTGCTCCTGGCCGTCGGCCGCAACCCCTGGAAGAACCGGTCGCCGGAGGACCTCACTGTTGGGGATCTGATGCGCAAGAACGTCAAGGGCGTGCCGCAGGAAGCCACGTTCGACGAAGTCGTCGCCGCGATCGAGCACAGCCACGACAACACGTATCCCGTGGTGGGCCGCGCCGGCGAGCTGGTCGGCGTGATCCGCTACCGCGAGCTGAGCGGCGCGCTGTTCGATCCGGCGCTCAGCCCACTGGTCCGCGCCGCCGACGTAACGACGACCGCCCGCCGCGTGCTCCATCCCGATGAGCCCGTCGCCCGAGTCCACGAGATTTTCGAGGCCACCAAAGATGACTGCCTCCCGGTGGTCACGCGCGAGGAGCCCTCGCGACTGGTGGGAGTCATCCGCCGCCGCGACGTGCTCCGCCTGTTGATCCGCGGCCAGATCGACTCGCAGGAGGGCTCGAAGTAGCGGGTCGGACGGAACGACCCCTTCGCTACTTCTCCGGCAACTCGATCCCCATTTCGGCCATCAAGAGCTGCATGTCTTCCCAAACCTGACGCTTGGCCGAGGGGTTCCTGAGCAAGTAGGCGGGGTGATAAGTGCAAAGGACCTTGATCCCCTGGTAGTCGTGCAGCCGGCCGCGCAACCGGCCGATGGCCGTGGTCGTGTCGAGCAGGTTCTGGGCGGCCACCGAGCCCAGGCAGCAGATGAATTCCGGCTGGATGATCGCCAGTTGACCATCGAGGTACTCACGGCAGGCCGCCGCTTCGGCCGGCAGCGGATTGCGGTTCCCCGGCGGACGGCACCGGAGGATGTTCAAGATGTAAACGTCTTCGCGCCGGAGCGTACACGCCTCGATGATCCGGTCTAGAAGCCGTCCGGCCGCACCGACGAAAGGCTCCCCTTCGCGATCTTCATCCGCGCCCGGGGCTTCGCCGAGGAAGACGAGCCTGGCGTGCGGGTTTCCCACCCCGAACACGGTTTGGGTCCGCGTGCGCACCAGCTCTTCGCAGCGGGTGCAGGCGGCCACGACCCGCCCGAGCTCGGCCAGCGTGGCCGCCCGGTCGTCGCTCGGGGCTCGGGGTTCCCCCTTCTCCTCCTCGGGCGGGCGCCGTCGCTTGCCCAGGTGCGTGACCCCGGCCCGTTCGAGGCTCTCGAGCTTCTGGACCATCGCCCGTACCGGCCGGCCGCCGTGCGGCTCGGGTGTCTTCCGTCCCATCGTAGCTCCTCGGACCGCGGTGTGTGCAGGTTGGCCCCTCAGTATAGCGTCGAGTGCCAAACGCGGAATGACCGGGGCGTGGGCGATACACCTCGTGACGACACATTGCGCCGTCACGGACTCTCGACGCCGTGTGTCTTTCTTTCATCGTAAAGCGTTGTGGCGAAGATGGTTAGGCTTGCATGACGGAGATCGTCGCGTACGCGCGTGCGCGCGCCGAGAAACGCGAGAGCGAGCATGTTCTCCGTGGCAGACTGTTCTCCGGACCGGCCTTGAGCTATGATGAAAACTGGGTCTGCCTGCGTGTCCCTCAACGGGGCCCGTCGGTTGACTCCGTGTGGCGGGGGTGTCTTTTTGGCTGGATGTGAGCTTCCATGGGAATCCCACGGGTTGTGATTGTCGGTCGACCGAACGTCGGCAAGTCGAGCCTCTTTAATTGGCTGGCCGGCCGACGGATTGCCATCGTCGATTCCGCGTCGGGCGTCACGCGCGACCGCGTCACGTACCTGCTCGAGGTCGAGGGGCGTTACGCGGAGATCGTCGACACCGGGGGGATGGGCGTCAACGATTCGGACGACCTGAGCAACCACATCGAGGAGCAGATTTCGACCGCGATCGACGCGGCCGACGTGATCCTGTTTGTCGTCGACACCCGATCCGGCCCTGCCCCGCTCGATGACGAGGTGGCCAAGCGGCTTCGCTACGTTCGCGTGCCGATCCTCTGCGTGGCCAACAAGACCGACTCCTGGGAGTGGGACCCGGAGGCCGACGCCTTTTATCGCTTCGGCCACAAGGTGCTGGCCGTCAGCGCCGAGCAGAGCCGGGGCAAGGAGGCACTCCTGGAGGCGATCCACGAGCGCCTCCCCAAAGGTCCCGCCGGGCCCGAGATTTACGAGGAGCCGACGATGAAGGTGGCCATCGTGGGCCGCCGCAACACGGGCAAGAGCACCTTTGTCAACACGCTGGCCGAGGCCGAGCGGATGATCGTGAGCGAGGTGCCCGGCACGACTCGCGACAGCGTCGACGTCCGCTTCGAGCTCGACGGCAAGGCCTTTATCGCGATCGACACGCCGGGCTTCCGCCGCAGCAAGAGCATCGCCAGCGACATCGACTTCTACAGCACCCGCCGGGCGCAGCGGAGCATCCGCCAGGCCGACGTGAGTTTGCTCTTCTTCGACGCCGGCCAAAGGATCAGCAAGGTCGACAAGCAGCTCTCCGACTACATCGCCCGGCAGTACAAGCCCTGTATCTTCGTCGTGAACAAGTGGGACCTGATGGCCGAGTCGCTTCCCACCGACCGGTGGGTCCGCTACCTCCGCGACACCTTTCGCACCATGTGGCACGTGCCGATCGCCTTTGTCACCGGCCAGACGGGCAAGAACATGAAGGCCCTCTTGAACCACGCCCAAATGCTCTACAAGCAGTCGCGGAGCCGCGTGGCCACGGCGGTGCTGAACAAGATGGTCCGGGCGGCCCTGGACCACACCCCGCCGCCGCTTTATCGCAACCGGCGCCCGAAGATCTACTACGCCACCCAGGTGGCCGAGCAGCCGCCCACGATCGTTCTGTTCTGCAACAACCCGTTGTCCCTTTCGGCCCAGTACCAGCGCTACCTCCTGGGCGTGTTCCGCGACCAGCTCCCCTTCGGCGAAGTTCCCATCAAGCTCTACTTCCGCAAGCGCGAAAGCCACGACCAGACCGACACGATCGATTCAAGGTTGAGCCAGCAGTAGGGAGTGGGGAGTGGAGAGTGGGGAGTGGAGAGTGGAGAGTGGGGAGTCGGGAGTGGGGAGTATTTAGCCCCCGGTGATTGACCGGGGGCGGAAACACGGACGGCCGTAACGCGCCAACTCTCATCCCACGCTCAGGAACGGCCGCACGGCTTGCAGCCAACGCCCACGGACCGCGTTCCGTGGGGTCCGCTGGATCTATTCACCACGTTCCCTTTCCGCTATGATGCCGGTTGTCAAGCGCTCCAAAGATAATCGACCAAACCACCGTCGACAGAGCGACAAGCGCTCACTTCATCAAACCGCGATGAAACCATGACCGCGGAAGAGCCCACTCGAAGCGAGAACGCACAACCGCCGGCGAAGCCGCCCTTCCAGTTCGGCCTCAAACACCTGCTGGCCTCGCCGGTTTGGCTGGCGCTGTTTTTCGCCGCTACGATTCCCTACGGCGCTGCGGGCGTGATCGTGTTCGTCCTGCTGAACATCTTTGCCATCGGCATCTGGCGTCGTTCAGGCGCCTGGATTGGCAGTGGAGTCGGTCTGACTTTGCTTCTGCTGTGCTTGCTGCCGGTCCCCGGTGGCGGTCCCGCCCCGCCGCGGTCTGCTTGCGCGAATAACCTCAAACAGATCGGGTTGGCGCTGCACAACTACCACGACGATCACGGCTGCTTTCCTCCGGCGTACATCGCGGACGAAGACGGTCGCCCGATGCACAGTTGGCGCGTGCTGATCCTGCCGTACATGGAACAGGGCCCCCTCTATGATCAATACCGCTTCGACGAGCCGTGGGACGGCCCCAACAACCGACAGTTGGCAAACATCCCAGTCCGATACTACGCCTGCCCAAGACCAGGCAAGCAGCCGTCCACCACGACCAACTACGTGGCCATTGTTGGGCCGGATACGGCTTGGCCTGAAAGCAACACGACGACTGTCGGAGATTTCACCGACGGCACCTCGAACACGCTACTGGTGGTCGAGGTCGCCAACTCCGGCATCCACTGGATGGAGCCG
>JBDRTC010000990.1:0-2520 GCA_043824335.1 Planctomycetota bacterium
ACCGGGGCCACATCTCTTTCAGGATGCGTGTCGTTTCCTCCACGAAGACCGTTCCTCCTTCCGGCCCCACCACGCCGTCGTCGATTCTCGCGCTGTATCCTCCGCCAAGGACGGCCCGTTCGGTCGGCAGATAAGCGGCGCAGTCGGCCGCGAGCTGGACGACCATGGTCTGAACGGCCGGGCTGCGGGCTTTGATCCTTACCCCGTAGTCGGTGTACAGCTCGAATGGATTGGTGGCCATCGCGAGGTCGCCCAAGCGCAGCAGGTGCAATTCAGCCATGTAATGGGGGTCTTTCTTCTGATAGTCGTAGCGGTCGATCATCGTGCGGCTTACCCGCCAGTAGATATAATCGGGACTTTCCAGCTCGTCCGTTTTGTCCTTGCCCGCTTCGTAGAGGGATTGAGCCTGGGCGTACCTCTCGTCGGAGACCTGCCAGACGGGGAGCGGCACGCGCTCCGTGCGGTGCTCGAACGGCAGTTCCGTGAGGACGTCGTTTCGGGCGACGTCGATCACGTCGTCCACCGCGCGAACGATGCGGCGTGCGATCTCCTCGCGACTGCTCAGATTCCTCCGCCCGCGCATCGCGGCCTCCGCTTGCTTGTTCCAGAGCAAGTGAGGCGACTGATCGCCGCCGGCGCCGACGAGCGGCAAGATGTAGAGATCGGCATGGTACCGTTCACGCAGGAGTTTTCGCGCATCGTACCAGAAGTCGGCGGAGAGGTACTTCTCGCCTTCGACTTCCTGGGTCGGGCAGTAGACGTTGATCGCCAGCCCTTCGAGTCGCCCGCCGTCGCGCCAGAAGAACAGCACGTCGACCGAGTGGTCCGAAACGCCCTCGATGTGCGAAAACGCCGGATCGTTCGTGTTCCCGTACATGCGCGCCGTGCCGTCGGCATAGACGGCGCGGCGATTGTGGGCGATTTCCGCGTGACTCAGTGCGAAGCTCACGCCGCCGGGCTTGCGCGCCTTCCAAGCCTCGACGACGGCACGACTGATTCGCTCCGCAAGAAACGCAAGGTATTGGGCGGGTCGCACGACGCCCGTTTCGCCCGCGGGAATGCGGTAAGCCCAGCTCCTGACAAAATCGTACGGGTGCAGGTCCGTCTCTTCGGTGTCGGTGAGCGCCGGCGCGGTGTGCGTATGAGTCGCCGCAAGGAAGATCTTCTCGACGTCGAGATCCGGGATCTGTTTCCCCACGAGTTCGCGCACCTGCTCCTGCGTCTTGCGGCGAATGACCGACAAATCACACGAGACGATCACGGCCTGATCGATCACGCGGTCGCCGTCGCGCGTTTCAATGGCCAGCGCCGTCGCGAACAAGGGGTCGTGAACCTCGCCGCTGATCCGCGTGTGATACTGGCCGCCGACGGCCACGGGCCCCTCCGGCGTAATGCTTTCGCTCGCCCATCCGTAGAATACGCGGCCGTCTCCGGGCGCGGGGGCTGCACTTGCCTCCGCGCGCAGTGCGGCTATCAACAACAATGTTAGCGTGCACACCCATGGAATTCTCATTTTCATTCTCATTCTCCAACTACTGGTCAGACGATTCGGTTGTGCTCGTGCCAGGAGATTGTCAATGTGTGGCCGTGCCAGTGGCTGTGTGATCACGCCCGCTTCAAATCCGCCCGGTGAACGCCTGCCGTGACAGTTCGTCCGAGCGGCGGCGGAGCGCTTCGAGCGTGTTGCGGTGACGCTCCTCGGCGGCGAGGTTTTTCGTTTCGCCGGGATCGTGTTTTAAGTCGAAGAGCTGCTCGTAGTCCGGCTGAAACTCGCAAAAGTCCGGCAGGTCGGTGTAGGGCTCTTTGGGGAGCCCCGGGCCGCCGGGCTTGAAGTGGCGGACGTACTTCCAGTCGCGCGTGCGAACGGCTTCGATAATCGGCCCGTCGCGGCCGAGGTAGAGATTCTCCAGCAGCACGGCGTCGCGCCACGTCGACGCTCCGTTCTCGACAAGCGGCGTCAGGTCCCGTCCCTGCACGGTGTCGGGCACGGGCACGCCGGCCAGGGAGAGGATGGTCGGGGCCAGGTCGATGCTGAGCACGAGATCGTCCAATTGCCGCCCTCGTTTTTCCGCGGGGAGGCGGGGATCGAAAACCACCAGCGGCACCTGGGTAGTCAGATCGTAGCACAATCCCTTGCCGCCCATCCCGTATTCGCCCAGGAGGAGTCCGTGATCGCTCGTGTAGAGGATCATCGTGTGCCGGGAGGAGAACCCCACGCGGTGCACCCGCTCGTATTGGCCGGTGAAGTACGTCGTTCGGCTTGGTTTGCAGGTGGGGTCGGTCACGAAGGCCCGGCGGAAGAGCACGCCGGAAGCGGCCAGGGCGTCGAGGTGGGGCGTCCGGATGACGGAGTGCCCCATGCAGTTCAGCGTGTCGGCCCGCTGATCGTCGGTCAAGAGGAAGAGGATGTTCGGACGCTCGTCGGCATTCTTTTCCGCGGCGATCCCGGGCGCGGAAAGCGCCGCCAGAAGAGCAAATCCCACGAGCAGTGCCCGTTTGACGCGGCGGATCGCAGAGCTT
>JBDRTC010000991.1:0-2676 GCA_043824335.1 Planctomycetota bacterium
ACTGGCGAGACGCCAGTGCCACCCCAACCACGAGTTTAGCTACAACGACGTAGTAGCAGCAGCCCGTCGGAAGCTCAGGAAACCTTTGGGCCGGTGGGGTCGGCCGGGTCAGGAGAATCGTGCCGGGCGTCAGCGAGCCACTCGGGCTGAACGGGTAGCCCGTCCTCCGCGGCCCGGGCGAGGTGGTCCTGGATCACCTCGGGCGGGAGTTGCCGGATCGTCTGGCACTCCTCGGGCGAGAAGCCGGCCGAGAGGACCCGCCAAGTCCAGTAATGGCTCGGCTGGGCCTGGGTGGGAGCGGACGGCTGCTCGGCGCCGCCGGAACCGTGACGCCCGAGCAGGGCCAAGAGCACTTCTCCGTAGCGTTCCAACTTGGCCGGACCGATTCCCTTGATCGCCAACAATGCCTGCGAGGAAGCGGGACGCCGCCGGGCTAGCTCCTCCAACGTGGCGTCGACCAACACACAGTACGCCGGAATCCCGGCTCCAGAGGCAACCTCGCCACGCCATTGCTTTAGGACGGCCACCAAATCCGGGTTTCCAGGCGGCATCTCGGCCGGCTCGGCGACTGAATGCATTGCGCCGGCCGCCTCCCTTGCCTCGCCGGTCCCGGCGGAGGGTTTGTCACCGCGGATCTTCGCAATCAAGTATGCCGGGATTGGCGGGACGGCTTCGAGGTCGATGTTGCCTTTCATCACGTCGGAGCCGACGGGCGTCAGTTGGACGACCGGCCGGTTGGGCTCGAAGTCGACCTGTTCCAGATGTCCGGTGACGATCAGGCCGTCGACCAGCTCGACGACTTCCGGCTGCGTGAGATGTCCCAAGAGTCTGAAGGTACTCAGTTTGTTCAGGCCCAGCTTGCTCACTCGCGCGGACCCGGAACCGCAGAGCATTTGGGCGATGAGAGTCTTGCCACACCCGGCGGTGAGTTGTTTTTGCGTCCGGGCGACACCGCTGAGTACCATGCGGACGACTTCCCGCAGCTTGTCGTCCACCGCCGCGGCGAGGTGCTGAGCCTCCTCAACGCCCGGGCCAGCCTGCGTGCAATTGTCGCAATGATTGCAAGGCGTACTGGCCTGGTCGCCGAAGTAGCGGAGGATTTCCTGCTGCCGACACCCCGAACTCTTGGCGAAGAACGTCACCTGGTTGAGTTTCCCGTATTCAGCTTTTTTGCGTCGTTCGAGGGTGTCGAAGTCGATCTCGAGCTCGTTGAACGAGCGGTCCCGGCGGATCATGCGGATCGCCCTGCCGCGGAACGGGGGCACGTAAGTGAACGCTTCCAGGCTGTTCAGCTCCCTGAGCGTGTGGGTTACGGACGCCTGGTCGAGTTGGCTGCTCTCGACGAGATCGCGGGGGTGGAAATAGACCATTTCGTGCCGTCGCGGCCCAACGAACCGCTCGACCGCTTGGAGCACGCGCCGCTTCACTTTGGCCTGCTTGGGCAAGAGGTCGACCAGCGTGGGCAGATCGCTATCCAGCCGCACGGCCGCCCGGTTCTGCGAGGCCACCAACCGTTCCAGCACCCCGGCCGACTCCAGCAGTTGCTCGCACGCGCCCACCCCGTCGGCCCCGATCGGCAAACTCAGCCGCTCCTTGATCTCTTGCTGGGTCAATTCGATCGGGTCGTCGCGAAGGCCCTTCAAGTAATCGTACACCTGGGCCACGACCTCCCGGTCCGGGTAGGCACTCTGGATGAAATACTCCTGGATCCAACGGTCGGCGTGGTTGTAAAGGAGCAAACACTGCGAGGGCTTTCCGTCGCGTCCGGCGCGGCCCGCCTCCTGGTAATACGCCTCGATACTGCCCGGCAGGTTGTAGTGGACCACGAAGCGGACGTCGGCCTTGTCGATCCCCATGCCGAAGGCGTTGGTCGCCGTGACGATCTCGATCCGGCCGTCCATGAACGCCTCTTGCGCCGTGCGACGCTCCTCGGGCAGCAAGCCGGCGTGATAGGCGACGGTCGAGCGGCCCAGCTTGCTGGCGATCATCGCCGCGACCTCCTCGGTTTTCTTGCGAGTGGAAGCGTAGACGATCCCCGATCCAGGCGTCTGACGCAGGAAACCGACCAGCATGTCGGGCTTCTGGCGTTCGGAGCCGGGAAACTGAACCTGGTAGAAGAGGTTGGGCCGGGCGAAACCGGTGATGAAGATGCGGGGCTCGCGGAGGTTGAGCTGCTCGACGATGTCGCGCCGGACCGCGTCGGTGGCCGTGGCCGTCAGCGCGATGGTGGTCGGATTGCCCAACCGCCGGCGGAACGTGCCCAGCCGGGAGTAGTCGGGACGGAAATCGTGTCCCCACTCGCTGATGCAGTGGGCTTCGTCGACCGCCAAGAGCTTCACGCCGACCTTGTGGACCGCCTCCAGGAACCGCGCGCTTCGGAATCGCTCCGGCACGACGTAGACCAGCCGGTACTGGCCCTCCGCCATCCGTTCCAGGCGGGCGTACTGCTCGGCGACCGAGAGCGTGCTGTTGATGAACGTGACCGGCAGGCCCAACGATTCAAGCTGATCGACCTGATCCTTCATCAGGGCGATCAGCGGCGAGACGACCAGCGTGAGCCCGTCGCCAATGACCGCCGGCAACTGGTAGCAGAGACTTTTGCCGCCGCCGGTGGGCATCACGCAGAGGCAGTCTTCGCCGGCTAAAACGGCCGAGATCACTTCCTTCTGCCCGGGC
>JBDRTC010000992.1:0-7873 GCA_043824335.1 Planctomycetota bacterium
CCGCCGCCGCGGCCATGACCGCCCTGGGCATCGTCGGCAAAGAACCGCACCGCCGAACGGAGTTGCTCGCCCGGGCCAATTCGCTCCGCAAGCGACTCGCCGACCAGGGCTGGAACGTGGGCGATTCGGCGAGCCAGATCATTCCCGTCATCGTGGGCGAGCCGGAGCGGGCGGTTGCATTGGGGGCCGCCCTTCGGGAGCGGGGATTCTTTGTCCCGGCCATCCGTCCGCCGACGGTGCCTTCGGGGACGGCCCGCCTGCGGATCAACCTCAGCTCCGCGCACAGCCAGGATCTGGTCGACCGTTTGGCCGAAGCAATGGAGGAGCTGAGAGACGAGGGGGTCGATTTTTCCCTTCCCTCCTAGCATGATTCGGCGATGACGCACGAGGGTTCCCACGTCATCGACTATGCCTCGCTCTGGAACCCTGCGCCCTGGACGCGCGTGCGCGCCACGGCCGAACGGACCGAGCCTGATCTGGACGGCCCGAATGTCTGGCATGCCACGATCGATCTTGCCGGCGGTTCGGCCCTGGAGGTCACCGCGGCTTGCGAGAGATCAGCCCGAACCGGGACGGCGGCCACACGCGATCCGTCCGGCCCTGCCGCGGCTCAGAGCACGCCGTAGCGGTCGTACACTTCACGAAGCGACTTGCCGGCAAAAAGCCCGCTCCGCGACGCGGTTTCCTTTTCGACCTTTTCCGCGGCCCGGGCGATCGCCTCCTCCTCGACCTCGCGCGGCACGGCGACGATCCCGTCGAAATCGGCGAAGATCAACTGGTGCATCGCCTGGTTGCGAAAACCAAGGTCGTCGAGCACGTCGCAGACGGCGGGCACGTAGAGATGCTCTCGGACCCAGGCGAATCGCTCCTTCTCGTTGGCAGACGTCATCATGCGGTTAGTCCTTTGGTCTAACTGGACTCTTGCAAAAGTCCAGGTCAAAGAGGTTTTCATCCGTAACCGTTCGTGGGGAGTCCGCCCTGGCTGAAGTTGCGACTGATCGCTTTCGCCCCCGCCTCGATCCGTCGCCGTTTCGCTCCTATCATGTTCTCCCCGAAATCTGGACCTATCCTACCCGACATTCGAGCTTATGTCGTGGTCCAGTTTTCCAGGGCCAGCATAGCCGCGCCGGATTGATGTTCTCCCGCCGCTCGATCATAATGCCGGCGAGGCAGCCTGATGAAGGTCGCCTTGGGACGCCTCCTTTTTGCGTTTGCCGCCGACAACCCGCGGGATCCTCAAGGAGAACGGTGATGAACAGCCGCCAACGCGTTCTGGCCACCCTCAACCGCGAGCCGACCGATCGGCCCCCGTTCGAGATCGGCGGGACCGATTGCTCGAGTGTTCACGTGATCGCCTACAAGAAGCTGAGAGAGCGGATGGGCCTGGCCGACGGCCCGATCCGCCCGGCCTGCCTGTTCCAGCTTGCCGCCCAGCCCGACGCCGACGTGATGGACGCCCTCGAGGTCGACGTCGAGGCGCTCTGGTTCGGGTCCCAAAAGACGAAGATCTGGAAGACCCCGTTCGGCGTCGACCTGGTCGTTCCCGAGCGGTTCGACGTGGAGGATCTCCCCGACGGATCATCGGTCGTCCGCAACCCCGCGGGCGTGGTGTACGCCAAGCGGGCGGCCGACGCCTACTATCACGATCCGGCCGGCCCGCCGCTGGCCAAGATCACGTCGGCCGCCGAGCTCGACCAGTTCGATGCCCTCTTCGAGCGCTGGGACTACTCCTACACCTACGACGAGCCCCTGGAGGCGATGGGCGAACGAGCCAAGGCGCAGTACGAGTCGACCGAGCGGGCCGTCGTCAGCCTGTGGCGAATGCACTACCTCCAGGCCGGCATGCTCATGCGGGGCTACGAGCAGTTCCTCATCGACCTGATGGTGGAGAAGGACCTCGCCCACGCCCTCCTGGCCAAGCTCCACCGCGTGTACATGGAAAGAATCGACGCCTTCCTGGGCGCCTTCGGCGACTGGTTCGACATCGTCTTCCTCACCGACGACCTGGGAACGCAAAAGACCGGAATGATCTCCCCCGCGGTCTACCGGGAGATGATCTTCCCCTACATCTCGGAAGTGGTGGGCAAGATAAAGGCGGCGGGCAAGAAGGTGTTGATGCACTCCTGCGGAGCCGTGTCGAGCTTCGTGCCGTTTCTGATCGAGATGGGGATCGACGCCCTCAACCCGGTCCAGGTCAGCGCCGACGGGATGAACCCCGCCGACCTGGTGCGGCAGTACGGCAAAGACATCGCATTCTGGGGCGGCGGGTGCGACACCCAGCACGCCCTGAACGCCTCCGACCCGGAAGTCGTTCGGGCCGACGTGAGGCGGCGCCTCCGGGAGTTTGGGCCCGAGGCGTCGCTGGTCTTCACCCAGGTGCACAACATCCAGTACGACGTGGCCCCGGAGAACATCCTCGCCATGCGCGACGAGTTCTGGAAGCAAACGCGCGGTTGAGGCGGTACGGGAGCCCTATCGCTCTCTGTCGGGCTTGCGGGGTTGCGCCTGGCGGTAATCGTCGACGAACCGATCGAAGAAATCGCCCACGCCGGTTCTTAGCGCAGCCGGCACGATTGCCCGACGCAACAGGTGCGGCGACACCGATGCCACCTGCTCCTTGTGGCTCCATACCGTGAGGACTTGATCGTCGGAATCGCGGCACTTCAACTCGGCCGACATCACGAAACCGACGAGTTCCTCCACCTTGGTTGTTTCGAGGGTTAAGTAGAACATCACCGCATCGTCGTCCTTGGCGACGTTCAGGCCGGCACGTTTGGCTGCCTGGATCGCCTGTTGCTTCACAAGCATGTTGAGCTTGCTGTTGGGATTGGAATCTGCCGACTTGAGCTGGAACGAGAGCTGCGTGAGCGCGGCGAAGCGCCTACGCAATTCGGCCGGGTTCGGCTTCGCCGGCTCGGCTTCCGCCGGCGGTGGAGGGAGGGGTTTGCCGGTTTGCGGAGGAGGGGGCTGTTGCGTCGCCCCATGTGCCGGCGGGCGGATGCCGCCTTCGGCGTCGGCGATCGGGACCGGGCCAACTCCGGGGGCCTCTCCCGGCCCGGCCTCACCAGGGTTCGTCGGGGTTACTGGGCCGCCGGCTCCTACATCCGGTTGGGGGGGTTCGACCGGCTCGACGCCCGCCGGGATCGGAATCTCGCCTGTTTGGCCGGGAAGGGCTGCGGACGGCGCGGGCGTTTGTGCCGTTGGCGGGAGAAACGGTGGTCCGGAGGCCGTCGACGGGCGCGAGCCCTCGTTCGGCGACGAGAGGACGAGCACGAGGGTCACGATCAGCACCACGACCGCTACCCCTGCCACACCAATCCAAACCGCGGGCGTCTTCATCAGGTTGCCGGATAACGCTTCCTGCCTCTTCTCGTCGGCCTTCTTGGGCTGCGGCTTGTAACGGCTGGGCAAGGTGCGCGGTCCGGCGTCGCCGGCCGACTCCGACAGGGCTTCGCTCTCCATGAGCGTCGACATCCAGTCTTCCTGCGGCGCCGCCAGGTCGGGAAGCTCGTCGGCCAATTCGGGCAGATTGACCTCCTCGGGTGTTTTGGCCTGGGAGTCGGCCGGCGGACTCGGCGCGGCCGGCTCGCCCGAGGCTTGCGTCGCCGCACTGTCGGCCGGTGACGGCTCGCCGATCCGTTTGTCGGTCTGCTTGCCGGCGCCCGCTTTACTGTCGCTTGGCGGCCGTGGGCGCTCCTCGTCGTCCAGTGGCGCCAATTCCAGGTCCGTGTCTTCGGCTGGGCTCGAGCGCGCACGCGTCGGCTCCCGGTATGCGGACGGACGGGGCTCCCGGGGGAGCGACCTTGTCGGCTCCGCCGGAGGAGGGAACCGCCGGCCGAGCGACGCCGTGCGAGGCAGGACACCGCTATCGCCGGAACGTTCGCCCAGCCAGGCGCTCAGCGTCGCCTCCACTTCTGTTGCCGTTTGATAACGCTCTTCCGGTTTTTTGGCGGTCATTCGGTCGATGATCGCCACCAGTTCGGGCGACACGTCCGGGCGTTCGTTCACGATCGGCTCCGGCATTCTCGTCTGGTGCGCCATCAGCCGCTGGGCGACGGAGCCTTCGGGAAAGGGGGGGTGTCCGGTCAAGAGGAAGTGGAAGGTCTGGCCAAGGCTGTAGATATCGGCGCGGGCATCGGCCTCGTGACAGTCGAGGGCCTGCTCGGGCGCCAGGTAGTCGACCGTTCCCAGCACGGTGTCGCCAAACTGATTGGTCAGCGACGCGCCCTCGCTGTCGTCGAAGAATCGCGCCAGACCCAGGTCGAGGATCTTGACGACTCCCTTGGCGTCCACCAGGAGGTTGGCCGGCTTGACGTCGCGGTGGACCAGCCCTGCTTCGTGGGCGTGGGTGAGCCCTTCGGCCGCCTGGCGAATGTACTCCGCCGCTTCACGATACCCGAGCCGCCCGTGCTCATCCACTTTGGCCTGGAGGTCCTGGCCGCCCACGTACTCCATGACCAGATAGTGAACTTCCGTTTTTCTCTGCACCTCCTTGTTCACGTCGTACGCCCGCACGATGTTCGGATGATCGAGCGCCGCCACGGCCTGGGCCTCGCGGTGGAAACGATCCAGCATGGTGGGATCGTCTTCGGGGCTTATGGAGGGCAGCACCTTGACCGCGCACTGCCGGCGCATCATACAATGCTCGGCCAGGTACACCGTGCCCATGCCGCCCTTTCCCAGGGGCCTTAGAATGCGGTACGGGCCAAGGATGAACCCCTTGTGCTTGCCCGCCAACAGCTTGCTCGCCTGCCAGCGGGTGAGCACTTCCCGAGCGACCAGTTCGTCGGCAATTTTTCCCGACGTATCGAGGTCCGTGCGCTCGTGGAACTCTGCGAGCAACGGCTCCATCTGATTCTGGGGAACAAGGCCGCTGCGCTCGACGAACTCCAAGAAATCATCAACGGCCGGTTCGACTGCCATTCACGAAGGCCCTCCATCCTCATCAGACGAGCAAACCTCGCCGACCCGCGTCTTGGGGCGTCCTGTGGGAAAAGATGTGTTCGTCGGACCTGGACGCCGAAACGCGCCGGGGCCACCCCAAGACCCCCAGAAGCTCGCGGTCGATCTTGAACTCCCCCGATGTCACTAGTATTCTAGTCGAGATTTCCGGTTTGTAGTACCCGCCGCCAGGGAAAATTCCGGGCAAAGTGGGGCCGCCTATCGCAGCGGTGGTCGGCCGTTATGGCGGGAAGTCGGCGTGGAGGAGGGGAAGGCCGTTTGAATTGCATGACGTCAACTCTCCCCCATGCACCCCCCCGCTGGCCGGGACGGCGTCATCCGGAACGAGCGTTTACGCGCGTTGGTCGTGGAACCGACGCGCCAAAGTGCAGTCGTTTTCCAGCAACTCGTCGAGCTTCTCCTTGATCGCGAGGTTGTCGCCGGCCTCGTAGTCCTTCAATCGCTCTGCGTAATCGGGAACACGGTAGAGAAAATCCCCGATCGCTTCCGCGCTCAGCTCCGGCACGCTCTTCCCGTAACCCAGCCGTTCGAGCTGAAACGCGTTCAGCTCCTGCTCGAACTGCCCCCGCATGGGCATGGCCATGCAGGGTTTCTTGAGGCAAAGGGCCTCGCTGATGAGCGTGAATCCCGCCGTCGCCATCACCGCCTTCGCGCTGGCCAGATCCTCCAAAAAACCCTCTCGGCTGAACGGCTTGAAGGTCAATCCGCCCGCCCGTTCCGACCGGTCGTAGCCGTACACCAGAAAAGACTCGCGGCGGAAGTGGCTCAGCTCCTCCAGGAACGATTCAAACCCGCTTGTGAGATAGACGAGGATATGATCGCCGTCCGAAGGCTGCTGGTCCAGCACGATGCGCCGCAGGATCGGCGGAAACACAAACGTGCGATCGTTCGTGGTCTCGCCCACGCAAAAAGCGGTGACCAGCGACACGTCGGGGCGAGGCACCATGGCGCGAATGATCGTTTTCGTCACCTGGGCCTCGACCGTCACGTGGGGCGGGCACTCGTACTTCAGGTATCGCATTCGGTGCTGATTGTCGATGGTCACCAGCGGCAGCGAGTAATGATTCGCCAGATATGCGGTCATGGGCTCGAAGTCGGTGATCACACAGTCCGGCCGAAATTCCTTGAAGAGCTTTTCGCGCAGCTCCTGCAGGCTTCTGTATCCCTCCGGCAGCCGTTTGATGTTCTCGGTAAACGTCTTCACGATGGAGACCTTGTTGTCTTTGCTGGCAATCGAAAGGCCCTCGGTCTCGAAAACGTCGAAGTCGTCCCTCAGGTTCTGGTAGCCGCGGTCATAGCTTACCAGCCATATCGTGTGCCCTTTTTCGCGGAGGTGACTCGCAATTTCGCGGGCTCTGGACGAGTGCCCGGAGCCCTCCCCCGACACGCCATAGACTATTCTCGCCATGGGAACCTCCCACGTTGAAAGGACACCTGAAGTTCGTCGCGACGGACAGAATCCAGTCTACCGGCTGTCCGGTTCGCGCCAAGAGCCTCATCACCCAATCCGGCGCAAGCTGAGCCGGCAATCAGAGATCCAGTTCGTCGACCTCGTCGACCAGGCGGTCGAGGTCGTCCTTGGTTGGCTGCTTTTCGGCATCCGCTTGAGGTGGCTCGATCTCGTCGCCGCGGGCGGCCAGGGCGCGATTGCGTTCGGCGGCGGCTATTTGGGCCGGGTCGACGCCGCCGAAAAGTTGGGAGAGGTCGAGCTTGAAACCCTCGGGCGAGGCCTCCGGGTCGCCGGCGATGGCCGGATCTTTGTGCTCGGGGAACATGATCGCCCCGGCCGGGCAGATCCGCGCGCAGGCCGGGCAACCGGCGCGGCAGGCGTCGGGCTGGTCGGCCACGATCACCTCCGACTCGTCGAGGTCGTAGACGCCGAAGAGACAAAAATTCAAGCACTCCAGGCAGTTGGTGCAGCGGCTGTAGTCGATCACCGGATACCATCGCGCGCGAGCCGACTCTTCGATCTCGCTCGGCCCGGCGGCCCTCGGGGGCTCGGGCTCCAACGACGGCGCGACGGACGCTTCCACAATCCGCCCGATCTCTTCCAGGTAGGGCTCCGGCCGGTCGTGCGTGCGGAGGTCGAGGCACCAGAGGGTGCGCTTGGGCGCGTCGGCGGCGTCGACTGGGGCGCCGATCCGTTCCGGCTCCTCCTCCTGCAGGGAAAAGGTTTGCCCCAGCCGGCCCCTGACCCTGTTGGCATCAAGGACCCAAAACGCCGATCGGGGATAGAGCCAGGCGAACACGATCAGGTCGCCAGGGATCGACTGCACGAGCCGCATGCCCGGCCCGTCGGCCGGTAGATCGTACAGGTGCGGGACGACCGTCAACTCGACTTCCGGCCACTGGGAAAGCCCCTCGATGATTTGTTTTTCGAGCCGCACGCGGTCCGCTTGGCCGGTTCGGTCTTTGGAGAGGATCACGGGAATTCTATCGGCCATCGTTTGCGCCTACCTGTCTCTTGAGGATGCGTTGCGCCAAGGGCCAAGCAGTTTCCAACAGCGCTCTGTACTCCTCGGGCGAGAGAAGCTCGTCGCCCGGGCCGGTGATCGTCAGGAGCCAACCGGTGTCGTAGGGGTTGGAGTTGATCAACGTCGGGTTGGCCGGGACGGCACGGTTGATCTGTTCGATCTTGCCGGCCATGGGAGCGTAGAGATCGCTGGTGGCTTTCGAGCCTTCGATGAAGCCGATTTCCTGCCCGGCGACGACGCTCATGCCCGCTTCGGCCGACCACTCCAGGTGAGCGACGTCGCCCAACAGCCGCACCGCGTAGGCCGAAAACCCAACCCGAAACTTGCCCTCCGCCGCCTCGGCCCACATGTGGTTCCGCGCGTACTTGCGATCGGTCGGCAGGAACGCCGGCGAGAGACCCATCATGAATACGCGCGGTTTGGCCATGGGCCGGGAT
>JBDRTC010000993.1:0-2588 GCA_043824335.1 Planctomycetota bacterium
TCGACCATTCGCTCGACGCTGAACTCGGCCGCCACCCGTTGGCGGGCGGCCTCGCCCATAGTCCGGGCCAGCTCGGGGTCGTTGAAGAGGAGGTTCGTTTGCCGGGCGAACGCAGCGCGGCGGCGCGGTACGTCGAGATCCGACGTGGAGACCAGAAAGCCGGTCTGCTCGTGAACGACCAAGTCGCGCGTGCCGGGGATGTCGGTCGCCACGACGGGCACTCCGGCGGCCATCGCCTCGAGGATCACGTTCGATTGGCCTTCGTAGGCGCTGGTCGACCAGAGGACGTCGAAGTGGGGCATCAGGCGCGGCACGTCGTCGCGATGGCCCAGGAAGTGGACCTTGTCGCGGATCTTGACTTGGTCGCGGAACCGGCGCAAGCGGTCGCGGTGCGGGCCGTCGCCGATGACCAACAGATGGACGTCGTTGCGGATGACCTTCAACAGGTCGGCCGCCCAGATGGCGTCTTTCACCCGCTTCTGCGGCCACAGTCGGCCCACCGCGCCGACGAGACGGCAGTCGCCGGGGAGCCCCAATTCGGCCAGCAGGGCTTCCCGCGTCGTGCGGCTCGGCTCCGCAGGTCGAATGCCGTTGGGGATCACCCGGAACTTTCCCGCCGGCAATCCGTGCCGCACGTAGAACTCCCGCACGCCCGGGCTGTTGGTGGCGATTCGGGCGGTGTATCGGGCCAGGTAGCGGTCGATCGCAAGCTCCACCCAGCCTTTCCAGGGGTCGACGCACCGCTCTCCGGCCACCAGATGTTTTACGCCACAAGCGATTCCCGCGGCGCGGCCGTAGGCGTTGGCCGCGAAGAGCCACGTGTGGATCAGGTCGGGACGCAGCCGGGCCACCAGCCGCTTCAGCCGCCAGAACGCCCGCGGGTCGACTCGCCACCGCTTGCCGATGAGCGTGACGGGAATCTCGGCCTTGCGGAGATCGGCCCAGAGGGGACCGCCGCGCGTCAGCGCGCAAACGTGTACGTCGAACTCCGCCCGCGGAAGGTTGGCGACCAGCAGGGTCATTTGCTTTTCGGCCCCGGCGCGGTCGAGCGAAGGAATGACGTGCAGGATTCGTTTCATGATCGCGAGACCCTTCGAGAGTTGAGAGTTGAGAGTCCAGAGTCTAGAGATTCCGGCCTCCGGCCTCTCAACTCTGAACTCTAGACTCTCCACTCTGGACTCTCCACTCTCAACTCTCCAAACAATTTCAGGTGCGCATCGGCCATTGAGGCCAACGAGAACCGGTCTTGAGCCCGGCGCCGGGCGGCTTGGCCGAGTTGGGCGGCCGCGTCGGGCTCGTCGAGGAGGTGGCCGATCGCCGCCGCAAGCGCGTCGACCTCCCGGGCCGGCGCCAGCCGGGCGTGCAGGCCGTCGGTCACCAATTCGCGGGTGCCCGAAATGTCGGTGGCCACGATCGGCAGTCCGGCGGTCATCGCTTCCAGAAGCGCGAGCGACGGGCCCTCTTCCCGGGAAGGCAAGACGAACAGGTCGGCAGCGGCGAGCAGCTCCTCGACGCTGTCGAACAGGCCCGCCAGAAAAACACGGCCCAACAGGTCGAGATCGACGATCCGGGCCTCCAGCGCCCTTTGGAAAGGTCCCTCGCCGGCCAGCCACAACCGGGCGTCGGGCCTTCGAACGACGACCCGCCGCCAGGCGGCCACCAGGTCGCCCAACCCTTTCGCTTCGTCGAGCCGGCCCGCGTAGACCGCCAGCGGGCCGTCGAGAGGCATGCGCAGGCTCGGATTCGCCGCCACGAGCACCGCCCGGGCGGCCGCCTTCCCGGCGGCGTCGCGGGCCGGCCGGTCGGGCACCCCGTTGGGCAAGTAGTGGATCCGGTCACGCGGATAGCCGGCCGCGATCAATTCCCGCTCGATCGCCCGCGTTGGCCCAACCAACGCATCGGCCTTCATGCACCGGCGTTTGATCCGCCGGCCGCCCCTGGCCTCCAATTGCCAAATGCAATCGCCGAAACGGCCCGCCGTTTCCGCGCGAAGCACCACCGGCACGCCCTTGGGGACGGCTGCCAGCGCGGCGTGGGCGTCGCGCCGGAGCGACGAAACGCAGACCAGGTCGTATCGGTCCCGGTTTCCGGCGAGCCAACGGCCCAGCGATTTCAAGTATCGCGTCATATTCGGGTGACGCCCGGGCGGGTCGGGAAGCCGCAACACAGGCACGCCGCGAAAACCGATCTCGGCCGGCCAGCGGGGATGCCCGCGAGCGGTCAGCAAGGTCACTTCCACGCCGCACGACGCCAACTCCCCCGCCAGATTGGCCATGGACCTGGCTCCCCTGCCGATGTAGGGCCAGAATCGCTGCGTCACCAACACCAGCCGAAGCAAGCTCACTCGGTCGACTCCTTGCCCAGCTTTTCCGGTTCTTGGACGTGCAGGTTCCGAAGCGGCCGCGAGTCGCAATGGTGCCGAGCTTTGTCGGCCATCGGCCTGACGCCTTGTGGGAGTGGAGATTGGGTAGAGGGCGTCTTGGTCGACGTATCCAGGCACACTCGGTCTTTCCTCCACACCGGCCCCATTCGAGGGTTCGGCCGCGAGTGTCGGTAGGCCAGCCCGGCGCCGTGGGTCACGTAGCCGG
>JBDRTC010000994.1:0-2180 GCA_043824335.1 Planctomycetota bacterium
GGTTCGACACCCGGCCCCCGGCCTATTCCACCGGGTGGCAATAGTGTTGCCCGTTTGTCTTAACAGGTGTCGATAGCAATGCTAGCAGCATTCGTCAGCGAGTCAATCTTCTCGTTTTCTGCGGTTATTGCTGGATTTGGCGACGTTGGGAAAAAAGTTTCCCGGGAAACTGAGGTGTTACGGCAGCGATATCCTCGGTTGTCGAGAGGGACATCCGTGGTGCATTTCTCGCGGGAATGGCTCGCCAACCATAGGCCCGAGTCTCGCGAAAAGCGAACGTTGGCCTGCCCGGCGTCTTGTCCCTCAAAGCCTGTTGGGCGTAGTGGGAAGCCGCGATTGAACCAGGAGCAAAGGAGGGTGGACTTCGCGGGCCTGCCCGGCGAAGTCCCGCCGCCGCGGGACGAAGACGGGTCGTTTTGCGAGACGCGTCACGAATCGTATGAGTAGCGGGCGACCGCTTGGCGTAAAGGCGTCGTCCGTGCTACTCTTCGTTACCACCACGGGAATTGGCGATGAAACGCTCAATCCAGAAGAATATCATAGTGAACCCAATGAGCAGAGGGAGTCCCGCCAAACCGAGAAACAGGAAGGCGAGCGGCGTTAGCCCTGGCTTGAGCACAGATCGCTCCGGTCGATTCGGGTCGTAGAAGATTTGAACGCCCTTCCTCGTGGGGTAACGACGGACCAGGCTGTGGGCAAGACTGGGCCCCCCACTTGAATGGTCGCCGAAGGAGATGCGATCGCCCGTGTATCGAATCCGGTTAACCTCGTATTCGTAGTTGATAGAAGCCGCGTAGCTCCGGTCACCCTCGGAATCCTCCCACGATTCGACTCTTGATTCCGTGATGCGGCCCGATGCCTGTGGCCAACTGCGACTGGCCGCGGCCTCGATCAACGTCGTTGTGGCCCAAACGCCCAGACCTCCGCCGGCTAACGTGAACACGATTCCGATGAGGAGCCCAAGCCACCCAGCCCTCTTTTTGCGGAGTGCCTTTCTTTTCTCACGTCGATGGCGAGCCTTGGTGTCGGGCGACACGGTCCGGAGGTAATGGACGTACTGGCACAAGCCGGCGGTCGTTCCGCCGAGGAAACCCAAGGCACCCAGGATCAGCGTCGGAAATATTGCCAGGGAGATTGCGATCGGGTTCGATGTGGTCACGCCCACCCCGTCTTGATCGTGCGAGCGGGCGTCTGAAACGAAGTCGATCGCATCGAACCACCCGCCGGGCGCAAATGGACTCATCGCCAGCGAGAACCAGCACATCATCAGGCCCATACCGAGAACGAATCCCAGGATCGTGACGACGAACCCGATCAGCAACCCGCCCGTAACGACGTCGGACAGAAAACGGAATTCGTGTGCATCCGGATCACTCTTGGCCCGCCCGGTCTTCTTCCGGCGACGCCGGGAGACACTGTTGGAGATGTTCTCGCTGAGTTTTTTGGGCGCTGGAAACGAGAACTTCTTGCCGTCGGGCCGGACCCAACCGAGCGGCAGGCCGATCGCTCCAACCAAGCCACCGAGTAACCAGCCGCACTGTCGCCCCAGCCCGACCCACTGCTCATTCAGAAACCAGAGCACGGCGTCGACAACCCCGCCGATCAACATGCTGCCTACCAGACCCAGTGCCAGCACGACGAAGAGGTAGCCGCCGATCGCGATTACCCATGCAAACAGGAACTCGGCGACAACGCTCCAATCGATCACCCGGCGCGGCGAGCCGTCCGGCCGATGCCTGCGCCCCGAGTCTTGCGGCTGGTCGTCTGGAACAACCATCGCGGCCTCGCGGAGAGAAAGAGCCATTCAGACACGATGACTGTATTCACATGATAACGGACCAGTCTGCGGTCAAGGATAGTCCCAACAGAGTAGCCGTTCTGGAGGGTGCCGAGAAACGGGTGTCAGATTGCTCGGAACAGAGTCCCTCCTTTCCCATTCGGCCTGACAGCCCGCCCTGACATCACGGCTTGGCAGACCCCCCATCGGAGTGTTTCACGCACCGTGGTTAGATGGGATTCTCAAGAAACGACCCTGCTTGGCACACTCCTGAGAGGGGTGCGGTCCTGCCGCGGATAACGCGGGAGTCCGCCCCGTTTCTGAACACAGGCCACCGTTTTCTAAGGGCACGGGTCGAGCGTTAGCGGACAGGCATCAGTCTCATCGTCTCCATACGTGTTGT
>JBDRTC010000995.1:0-13622 GCA_043824335.1 Planctomycetota bacterium
ACTGGCGAGACGCCAGTGCCACCCACAAGATCAATCGTCGCTGGGTAGTCGTTCTCCATGAAGAATCCGCCCTATCGGCACGGTCACAGTCTGGGTAAAATCCGTAGTTCCCCGCTTGAAGCCGGTCCGCCGCCGGTAACGCGTGCCATAAGCTGAGGTTGAAAAAGGATGTTACGCTATTTGACCGCCGGCGAATCTCACGGCAAGGGGATGCTGGCTTTGGTGGACGGGTTCCCCGCCGGCGTTGAGGTCGACACCGAGCTGATCGACACGGAACTCCGCCGGCGCCAAGGCGGCTACGGACGCGGCGGCCGCCAGCGCATCGAGACGGATCAAGTGGACATCCTCACCGGCATCTGGCGAGGCAAGACGCTCGGCAGCCCGATCACGCTGTTCGTCGTCAATAAAGACCACAAGATGGAGCGAATGGAGGATCTGGAGAATCCTCGGCCAGGACACGGCGACCTGAGCGGGGCGATCAAGTATCTTGGCACGATTCGGGCGATCTTGGAGCGGGCCAGCGCCCGGGAAACCGCCGCGCGCGTCGCTGCCGGGGCCTTGGCCAAGCAACTGCTCGGCGCCTTCGGGATCACCGCGTTCGGGTACGTGGTCGAGTTGGGGGGCATCAAGATCGAGGCCCGCGAGGGCAGCTTGGAGCAGCAGCGGGCGCTGCGCGACACGAGCGAGCTGAACACGCTCAATCCCGACCAGGACGGCGAGTTGAAGGCCCTGATCGACCAGTGTCAAAAGGACGGCAACACCGCGGGCGGGGTGATCGAAGTGCGGGTGGAGGGCGTGCCGTTCGGGCTCGGCACGCACGCCCAATGGGACCAGCGGCTCGACGGCCGTCTGGCCCGGGCCGTGATGGCGGTCCAGGCGATGAAGGGTGTCGAGATCGGCTTGGGGTTCGAGGCCGCCCGGCGGCGCGGCTCCGAGGTCCACGATCCGATTGCTTACGACCCGGCCCAGACGGCGACCCGCACGCTCGGGTACGTCCGGCCGACGAACAACGCCGGCGGACTGGAAGCGGGGATGACCAATTCCCAGCCGATCGTCCTACGCGTGGCCAAGAAACCGATCAGCACGCTGGCCAAGCCGCTCGATTCGATCAACCTCAAAACCAAAGAGCCCCAAAAAGCCTCCTACGAGCGAAGCGACATCTGTGCGGTGGCCGCCGCCAGCGTGATCCTCGAGAACGTCGTTGCCTTCGAGATCGCCCGGGCCCTGGTCGATAAATTCGGCGGCGACAGCCTCGTGGAGATGCAGGCCCGATGGAAGCTGTTTCACGAGATGGCGGCAAAGAGGTAATGATGAAAGATGAATGCTGAAGGATGAAGGATGAAGGATGAATCCCCCGGACTGCCGCTTGCGGCTTCGCAGGGGCTTCGCACCGGCAACCCTCTCTTCCCGGAAGCGAACACGGATGCTTCAGCTTCACGACAACACGCGGCGTCGAATCTGCCTTGTGGCATTTCTGGGCCTGTGCGTCGTACCGGCCGTAATCGTGCTGGCTTGCGGCGTGGCACGTCACCTGCCGGGACACGTGCGGGATGAGGCCGAACGTTTGGCCCGGCAACTGGGCCAAGAAGTCTCCGTCGAGCGAGTGCGGCACCCACGGCCCGGGGTCGTGGTCTATGACGGGCTCGAACTGTCGGACTCGGAGACGGGCCGCCGCATTCTCCGCTGCCGGACCCTGGAAGCCCGGTGGGAGACATCGGCCGATGCCAGTGGAGACGGCCGAAAAACGCTGGTGCTTTTCGCCTCGCAACCGGAGATCGAGGCCGACCGGCTGGAGCCGCTCTGGCAACTCGTCCTGGGAATGCTCACGCGCCGGACCAGCTGCCCGGAGTCGGACGTGCGCTTCGAGACCCGCCAACTTCGCTTCCGCCGGGGCGAGACCCGGCAAACGCTCACCGAGCTGGAAGGCCGGATCGAACGTCTTTCCGGCGAAAGCCGGGCGGACGTCGCTTTTCGCCTGGCCGAAGTGGAAACGCCCGAGCCAATCCGGCTCCGCATCGCGCGCAACCACCAGATCGAACCCCCCTCGACCGGCGTGGGGCTCCACACGGGCGGCGGGGCCTTGCCTTGCTCCCTGCTGGCCTTGGGCGTGCCTGAATTGGAGACCCTGGGTCCGCAGAGCCGGTTTCGCGGCTACCTTTGGGTGAACGAGACGCCCGAAGGGTGCGACGGCGAGCTTACCGGGGAGTTCATCGGCGTTGATATCGAGGGGCTTGTCGCCCGGTATTCCCCCCACACGCTCCGCGGCACGGCACAGTTAACGGTCCGGTTGGCCCGGTTCCAGCGAGGACGCCTTTGGGAAGCGACCGGCTCGGTCTCCGCCGGCCCCGGTTTTGTGAGCCGCTCGCTCTTGGACGCCGCGGCCGACCGGCTGGGGATGACACGCGGCCTGGAAGCCAGCGCGTCCGATGACCTCATCTCCTACGAGCAGCTTGGCCTTTCGTTCCTCATTGATTCCCGTGGCCTCGAACTGCGGGGCGCGTGTGGGCCGACCGGTTCCGCGGCGATCCTCGTTGCACGCTATGGCGTCCTGCTGCGCGAGCCCGAACCGACCCGGCAGCCGATCCCGGTTACAGCATGGATGCAGGCCCTGGCGCCGACGGCCGAAGCCCACGTGCCCGCCACGCGCGAGACCCGCTGGCTCCTCAGCCGTCTGCCGGATTTTCCGTCGGCGGTTCCGGGAGCCGCGGGACGGGAGCCCCGGTCTCCAGCAGGTAACGCAACGCGGCCAGGCCCATGAAGAGCCAGTTCAGGGCGACGATGGCCACCACGGGCGCCAGACCGCCGGCGCCTGCGCCGTAGGCGTGCCTTCCGCCGGGGAAGACGTAGTTGACGCCGTACCAGGCCATGAGGATCGAGGTGGCCCCGACGACCGACCCCGCCGCCAGGCCAAAATTCCCGGCCCAGCCGGCGTAGCGGCCGTGCAGCACGACCAAGTAGACGAGCGCCGAGATCAGGGCCCAGACCTCCTTGCGGTCCCAGCTCCAGAAACGTCCCCAGGAGACGTCGGCCCAGAGCCCTCCCAGGATCGTGCCCGCGATCAACAGCAGGACGGCCACCTGGGTCGCCTTGTAGATGAAGGTTCCCAGCGTGTCGCACGCCTCCGGAGGCCGCCGGGCGAGACGCTTCGTGAGGGGTGAGGGGCGAGGGGTGAGGGGTGAGGGGCGAGGGGTGAGGGGTGAGGGGAGAGTCTGTGAATTCTCGTCCCTCGGCCGTGGACCCTCGGCCCTGGTCCCTCGTCGCGCGTCCCTGGTCCCTCGTCGCGCGTCCCTCGCCCCTCGCCCCTCGTCCCTCGTCGCGCGTCCCTCGCCCCTCCAATTGGCCGCCGCCGAGGCTGGTTGGATCGGGTCGCGGTACCGGCCGAACAGGTAGTAGCCCAAGGCGATCAGCCCCAATCCCCACGCCAACGCCCCCGCACCGTAGCTGGCGACGATCGAGAGCACGTGGGAAGTGAGCCAGAAGTTGTTCCTGAGCACCGGCATCAAGGGGTTGATGTCCTTATCGAACACCGGGGCGTAGTACGCCACGTAGGCCGCCAGGAAGCCGACCGACGCCCCGGCCACCGCAAACCACTTCCGCGTCACGGCCTCTTCGAGCGGTTTCGAGACACCGTGCCGGGCCAAACCGTACGGGACGGTCAGAACCGAAAGCACTAGCGCCAGGAGAAGCCGCGGGATGTACAAGACGGCCATCCCCAAAAGGCACATCCCCATGGCCCACACCAGGAGGTCGTTCCCGGTCGGTAGCGCCGACCCAACCGGCATTCGCGGCAAAAGGCTGATGTAAGGGTGCATCTGTTCGGGGCTGTACCGAAACCAAGCCAGCGCGAGAAACGTGACCACGGCCAGAGCGAAACGAGGAAGGAGCAGCAGGAAACTCGCAGCGGTCCACGATTCCCGGGCGGCCAGCGACGTCTGCTCCGGGTTTGGGAGGGGGACAGTCCCATTTTCCCTGCGGGAAAATCGGGACAGTCCCCGAGTTATTCTCCGGCCGCCCCTAAGCGGCGCCGCCGTCATCCGCCAGGCGTTTCTGAGCCCGGCCCAGAAAAGCGGCAAGAGCGTGAACCAAAGTCCCAAGAGTCCCACCACCAGTGCCACGAAGACGACGGTCTCGAACATGTTGGTCACCGGGGCCCTGCCGGTGATGTAGACCCTCAGCCCGAGCCCGTAGAGCGTGAAAAGCTGCGCCGCTGAGAGCACCAGGATCCCCAGCCAGAACATCGGTTTGCGAAGGCCGCCCACGGCCAGCCCCAAACAGGCTGCGGCAACCAGACCGACCGTCCACGACCAACGAAACGGGTCCAGTTGGTAGTAGTGGAATTCCGCCCAGGTCGCGCCCGGCGGCGGATAGGCCGTTAGCGCGATGAGCTTTTCGTCCCTCTCCGCGAGGGGCAGATTGTTGCGGATCGGTTCGACGGCCTCTCCCAACGCGCGGACGGCGGCGGCAAGCTGGTCCATGGCCGCGGCGAACCGCTCGGGCCGCGCCGGATTGTCCCGGTCGAGATACGCGGCGGCCGCAGCGCCGAACGATTCGCGGACCTGTTCGACTTTGTCGGGCGGGACCCCCTCCAAGACGTCGCCGGACCCGCGGAGCAAAGTCTGGAGGTTGATCCAGGGCTGGGCGTCGTCGGCCGGGTCCCGTCGGCTTTCCAAGGCGGCCGGATTCAAGCCCGGCGCCAGCCGGAGCGAATAGCCGTTGTCGTAGAGGGCCCGGTGCGCCGCGTCGGCCTGCCGGGCCAGCTCGGCGGCGGCCGCGGTCAGCTCGCGGATGCCCGCCCGAAGCGCGTCGTACTGCGACTCTTCCCAATCCGTCGGGCCCGGCGTGGTGAGGAGCCACTCTTTACACTCGGCGCAGGCCCGGGCTGCGTCGGCGGCCGATCGGCGGATCGCAATCACCAGCGGCTCGACGTCCTCCAGCGGGAGGTCCCCGTCCTGGGCCAGGGGGCCGAGCCGCTCCATCGGCTCGCGGATTGCCAGGAGCGGGTTCCCCGGCCCGGTCTCGCCGTGGAAGCGGTCGAGCCGTGCCAGCGACGGCGCCAAAGGGCGCCAGATGCCCGTCGCCCTTTGCCACGTCTGCGCCGTCTCGCCCAGCTTCCCCAGGAAGCGGCTTCGCGTCGCGGCGGGCGTGACGGGATTAAACGTCAGCAGGCGATACAAAGAATAGGACTCGTAGAGCTGGTTGGCCTTCTTCTCCAACTCCGAAAGCTCGTGCTTCCCGCCTTCCTTTGCCGCCCGGCTCTGACTTTCCCGGATGGCCAACAGTCGGTTGCGGAGCCTGTCGGCCGAGCCGACCTGCCGGGGCGACACGTATTTCAAGCGGCGGCCGTGCTCGTCCTTGACAGGCTGGCCCAACACTTCCTCGCGTAAGAGTTCGTGTCCTGCCGCAAGGAACGGAACGTGCTCCCACCGCTGGGGCTCGACAATCCAACCAAACAAAAGCTCGGCGGCCGTGAACCGGCGCGGCTTGCCGTCGGCGAAGAGCTTGCCGGCCTCCGCGGCGGCCCCCTCCACTGAGATCGCTTCCGGGCCCAGTTTCGGTTGCGGCTCGCCGCAGATGGTTTCGACAGCCGTGCGGGCGAACGTGTCGAGCGGCATCATTCGGCCGTCGTGGAAGACGGGCATCCGCTGCCATGCGCTCCAATCCAGCTTGGCCGGCCCCTCCGCCCCGAAAGCCGTGACCGGAATCGCCGCGAGAAGGAGAATCGCGAGAATGCCCGGGCGAGCCGGGCCGCGATCTCGCGAGAAGGGTTTCGTATTCGTCGATGGCAAAGCCTCGCCTGAGGTGGTCGGCACGCTCATGTTTGATCTCGAACGGGTCGCTTCCGGAAAAAATGCGCTCTCATGTAGAACATCGCGGCAATCCCGGCAACGATCATCAAAGAGCCGGTGTATTTCATCCCCCGGCCCGGGTCGTAGTTGACCGTCAGCCAGGAGAGGAACAATTCATCCCGCGGGCTGGCCGGGTCGACGTTCTCCTCGAAGATCGGCTCCCCCGGTTTGAAAGGGCCGGCAAAGCTCTCCTGAAAGACCCGATAGGAACGGCCCGTGCGGGGGTCGGAAAAATTGACGGGCTCATTCAGGGTGATCAGCACTTCGGTCTCGATAAGCTTTGTCTCGTCGTGGCGGTCGACCAGGTCGACCAGGCTGGAATAGTGCGAGGCCATGCTCGTGCCGGGGTCGAGCTTGCGCTGGAACCGGCGGAGGTAGAGCTGGAAGCCGACGTCGACCCGGTCCCAGACCAGCGTGATCGCCGCCCGGCGGTTCTTGCCCTGAACCACCTTCCGGTGGTCGGCCCCGGGCTCAACGGTGGTGGGCTCTTTCATCCGTCCCAGGAGCCAGAACTCGTCGCGGTTGCCGTCCACGGTGAGTCGCACGCGAGCCTGTCGCAGCTTGTAGGTTTTCTTGTCCTCCTGCTTCACAAACGGAGCCGGTCGGACGACGAAACCAGGCTTGTCGTGCGGCGTGAACTGCTCGACGTAGAGCGTGACCGGGCTCCCGGTTTGCTCGAAAGCCGTAACCTGCGCGCCGTCGGCCGGCAGTTCCGCAATGGCGCCCAACTCGGGCGAGCTCCACGTGCGATAGTAGAGCTTCTCGTCGGCCCCTTGGAGAATATCGACCCGCGGACGGTCGAGCTTGCGCATCTCCGGCAAGACCGCGCTCTCGCTCCCCTGGACGGCGCTTCCGGTGTCAAACCACCACGTGCCGAACACGCCGTACTCTCGACCCTGCTGGTTTAACTCCGGGATCTCGGCGTAAAGGACCATGCGGATCGTCGGCGAGTCGGGGGGGTGAATCCGCAAGACGAGCCTGAGCAGCGTGGGATCGAACTGGACGAACTCCGCCTCCATGCCCGTGTCGCCCAACGGGAGCCGTTTCTCCGTTCGCAGGTCGTCGACCGCGAGGTGATGGCTCGCGCCGCCGGCCCAGAGGACCACCTGGCCGAGTGAACCCAAGGGACCTGCGGGACGGCTGTTGCGAAAGGCGTCGGTTTCCGCCGGGCCGTCGGCCGGCCAGAAGACGATCCACTCCTCGCCAGGCAGCGCCCGACGGCTGCTCGCCCCCATCCGGGGAAACGCGGAGTTGGGGCCTTGAGTGCCCTGGATTTCCAGGGCGACCGTCGTCCACTCGTTAGACCGGCCCTTGGCCCGAAGCTCCAGCACCCCGGCGGGCTCGAACGTGGAATCGCTCAAGTAGTCCAACACTTCCAGCTTGATCCCGTCGCGCTGGTAGAGCACGCCCCGGTCGCGCCGCGACAACCGCCAGGGGAACCAGAACATCTGGTCGCAGTCGGTCCAATTGAACGGTCCGGCGGCGAACGGGATTTCGATCGTTTCCGCGTTGGACTCTTCCCGTATTTCGCTCGTCGAGTTGTCTCCCGCGGCCGGGTGGTCGCCAGAGTTGGCCGCGGTCGCGGGGGCCCCCCCCGGGCGCTGGCGATAAACCTTCAGTTCGAAGTGCTGTGTGTCTTCATAGGCTTGAGAGCCGCGCCCGCCCTCGAAGACGGGCAACTGGGCGTCGACTCCTCCCAGCCAACTCAACAAGCAGCCGACGAGGAGGAAGACGATCCCCGCATGGGTGATCAGAAACCCTGTTTGATGCTTCTTCCACGGGAAGCGGATCAAGGCAGCCGAGAGGACGTTTAGGCCCAACAGCCCCATCAAGCCGGCGAACCACCAGGTGGAGTAGATCCCGAAGTGAACGGCTTTGGCCCCGTAGCGGCTGTCGACGTACGTGGCCCAGCCAAGCACCAGGGTCGAAAGTGAGATGACCACCACCGCCAGGCGTACCGAGGCAAGGAACCGGATCGGACCGAGCCAGGGCAAGAACCGTGCGAGTCGGAACATCGGCGGTTTTGGGGGGATCGATCCGGGGAGGCGGGAACAGGCAGAGGACGGCTCGAACCGAATCGCCGAAAGGGGCGGGCCGCACCGATCACTCGATTATAGGGCCGCGGAGGCGAGAAAAACAGGGAGCGGCCGGATTCGGCCGTGTCTGAGGATTCGATCCGGGGTGGCATGGCCTCGCGCAGCGTGGCCATGGACGCCTGCAAACATGCCCACGCTGCGCGAGGGCATGCCACCCAGGCACATGCGAGGGCCGAGTTCCCTCACAAAAGGCTTAGTAGAGGCCGGGCGTGGTCTCGGTCCAGCCAATCAGGGGCACGCCGGGGGCCATCACGAACAGTTCCACGCGGCGGTTCTTCCGCCGATCTTCGTCGGTCACATTCGGGGCGATCGGCTGGTGAAGGCCGAACCCGGCCACGCCCAGCCGCTCCGGTTCCAGCCCGAGCCGGGTGAGCTCGTCGCAAACGGCCAGCGCCCGGTGAGCACTCAGGTGGAAGTTGTTGGGATACTCCTCACGGACCGGTTTGCCGGCGATCAGCCGATCGTCGGTATGCCCCACGACGAGGATCTTCAAATCGCGGCCCTCAGGCGATTCGAGCAAGCGGGCCAGGTCGCTGAGGACCTCGTCGGCCCCGGGCTTCAGCTCGGCCTGGCCAACGTCGAAGAGGATGTCGGTGTCCAGCTTGCTGGCCCCGTACTGGGGGTCGAACTGGAGACTCGGATACCGCTCGGAAATCTCGGCCAGCCAACGGCGCGCGCCCGGGGCAAGCGCCGAGCGGCCCTGGAGCAAGCCGGTAAATTGGGCGTGCAGTTGATCGCGTTCCGCCTCGTAGTTGCCGAGCTGCTCCCGATCGAGTCCGCTTTTCTCCGCCAGGAGGGCGAGGTCCTCCTCAGCCCGCATCAACTGGTCTTCCACGTTGCGGCTGTGAGTTTCGAGGTTCTCGATGCGGACCGCCTGCGCGCGGTCGCGTTCGACCAGCGACACGTTCTGGGACTCAAACGCAGTCAACTGAGACTTGGGAACGAAGAGACAGCCCGACCAGAGCACAAGGCTCCCCAGAACAAGGCACGTTCGCAGCGCGCGACGGCTCAGCATGATTCGACTCCTTTCGAATCGTCGATCCGCGATCCCTCGGGCCCGCGGGACTACCCCCCAAACAAACCGAGGACCATGTCCATCAGCGAGCTGTTGACGGAGTAAGCCCCGTTCCAACTCCACATGTTTCGCATCAGGTCGTAGGCCATCGTACCCGACAGCGTCAAGAGCATCATGCAGCCGATCAGCCCGGCCATGGCCAGCTTTCCGTACGGTGCCTCGGGCAGGGACGCGGCCCCAGGCGCAAGCGGCGCTCCGGCGGCCGCCAACTGCTGGCCTCCCCCCAAGGGCGAGGCCTCGAAGACCGGCGCGATCGTATCCGCTCCGGCAAGGTCTTCGTCGAGCATGGCCGCCATCGCGGGCGCCTCTTCGACGACTTCGGCCGCGTCGTCCAGGGCGATCACTTGCGAGCCGCTCTCCGAGTCCTCCTCGTCGCCCATTTCCTCCAGGGGCGTCAGCAGGAAGTCGTCGTCGGTTTTGAGCTCGGTGGGCGCCTCGGTGTCGGCATCTTCGGAGAGGGTCAGCATGTCATCGTCCCCGAGGGCGAGCGATTCGTCGTCGGAGGCGGAGGTCACCTCCAGCGGCTCGTCCAGCGCAAGGCCGCTGTCGTGTGGGTCGACCAACGAGATGCCGCTATCCTGCCCGATCGTGATGTCGCTTCCGCTTCCGCTGCCGCCCAGAAGCAGGTCGTCGTCGTCGATGCCGTCGGCCAATTCGATGGCCGAATCGCCGCTGCCGGCGCTGACCACCCGGTCGGCGTCGGAGAGCGGGATCTGGCTGTCTTCGAGGGGCACTTCGTCGTTGATCGTCAGGTCGATTTCCTCAAGACCCGACCCTTCTTTCAACTCGTCGCCGGTGTCGAAACCGATGTCGCTGCCGGCGAGCTTGATGTCGCTATCCTCGGGCGACTGCTCCCCGGACCCGATCACGGTGCCCGACGAGCTGGGGTCTGAGGCACCGAGTTCCACTTCGCTGAGCAGGACGTCCTGCGAGTCGTCGTCTTCGTCTTCGGCGGGGGCGGTTTTCTTGGATCGCCGCTCGATGGCGAGGTTGTCGAGTTCCTCTTTCTTGAATTTCCAGTCCCCACCGTCGCGGAACGCGCGGACCTCGCCTCGCTCCCTCATTTCGTTGAGTTCGGCGGGATAGACGCCGAGCACGCCGGCCGCCGTTTCGAGATTGTAATATTCCTGAGCCATGCGGACCTCCCGAGCCCTGCGGAGTGGGACTTGTTTCGCCGGCCGCCTGAACTGGGCCGCAGTGCGGACGGCGAAATCCTCTAGTCTGTTACCTCGGTTCGAGCATCGAACGGATCTCTACCGGGGAGAGTCCTTTCCCGTTGAAATATTCCATTTGCAGGTCCCAGCGAATGTCGCGAACGCAACACAACTCCACCTCGCCCGACGCCAACTCCACGTGGTAAACGCTGATCGCCCGAAGCTTCGGGTCAATCACCGTCACCTGCTGGTATCGGTCATCCACCACTGTGGACAAGGCGATCAAATCGCCTGCCGACTTGGCTTCGTCGTACGTCCCAAGTCGCTGGCCGATACCCTCGCCGCGGTTGGGCGCGGCCCCCACGGCCGCAATCGCCAGACCTGCGCCGACCAAAGCTCCCAGCATCGCCGTTCTCATGGTTCACCGTATGAGTTTGAGAATTGGGCAAGCCGGGGCTACTTTTCATTTTAGACGCCCCGGCGTCCTTTGCAACAGAAAATGACCCACAAAGGGGGCGGGCCGATCCGGTTCAGGTAAGGAAATCGCGCAGAAAGGCCCGAAGGGGCGGCGAGTGTACCGGCCCAAAGCTCCCCGGGCAAGGTCAGCTTCGGCATCCCCCGTTCGGCCCAGGCAAGCATCCCCCTTTCCTCATGGATGCTACTCACCTAGAATGAGTGGGATTTCGTCGACATGGAATTCGAGTACAGCAGCAGTCCGCCCGGTAGAGTTATCCGCTCCCCCTCCGTAAGACCATATGATTTTCGAGCCTTCCACGTCTCCGGTTGGGCTGTTGCTCAGCGGTGGTTTGGACAGTTCCATCCTGCTGGGGACCCTGCTCGACGAGGGTTGCCGGGTCCAGCCGTTTTATGTCCGATCGCAATTGATCTGGGAGCCCGCGGAGTTGCGAGCCGTCCGGCGGCTCCTGGGGGCGCTTGGGTCTCCGCTTGTTGAAGAGTTGGTGCTCCTCGAATTGCCCCTGGCCGATCTGTACGGGGACCATTGGAGCGTGACCGGCCGCGAGCCGCCCGACGCTTCCACCAGTGACGAGGCCGTCTACCTGCCGGGCCGAAACGCGCTTTTGGCGATCAAGGCGGCGTTGTGGTGCCAGTTGCACGGCCTGGAACGGTTAGCGTTGGGGGTGCTGGAGTCAAATCCGTTCGGCGATGCGACCCCCGCCTTCTTCGACGCGTTTGAGTCGGCGATGAATTGCACTTCCGGCGCCCGGCTTCGCCTTGTCCGGCCCTTCGCCGGGCTCGACAAGCGGCAAGTGATGCAGTTGGGTCGAAATCTTCCGCTGGAGCTGACGTTTTCGTGCATCGCGCCCTCGGCCGGGCTCCACTGCGGCCGGTGCAACAAGTGTGCGGAGCGGAACGCCGCGTTCGGCCTGATCGAGGCCGAGGACCCTACCGAGTACACCACCCCGTTGACGACCCACAGCCGTTAGCCTCTCAGACAACCTCATCCACGAACGTTGCTTTCACATGTTCCAAGTCACCCGCCGGATCGACTTTTGCTACGGCCATCGGCTCTTGGACTACGAGGGCAAGTGCCGGCACCTGCACGGACACAACGGCAAATTGCTGATTACCCTCGCGTCGCCGGAGTTGGACGGCCGGGGGATGGTGCTCGATTTTTCGGAGATCAAGCGTTCTGTGAGCCGCTGGATCGACGAGCACCTGGATCATCGGATGCTCTTGGCACGCGACGACCCGCTGGCGTCCGTGCTCCAGAACTCGGGGGAGCCGCTGTTCCTGATGGACGTCAACCCGACGGCGGAGAACATCGCCAGGCTGGTCTCGCAGGTGGCAATCGACCAAGGGTTCCCCGTCGTCGAGGTCCGCCTTTGGGAAACTCCGCATTGCTTTGCCACCTACCGCCCGACCGAACGCGCGGAGGACCGGATCGAGTGGACCGTGATTGGCGCGGCGCCCGAACCTTCGAAGGGCGACCAAGGGCAATGAATCCGAACCCGCCCGCCCGCGGACGGAGTGGCTCGGCAAGAAAAAAGCTCAGTCCGGGGGGCCCGCAAAAATGGGGCCGTCCCCGGACTGTTTCCCCCCCTGGGAACGTGCTTGTGAGATCGTTCGCTTCCCGCCGCGTGGGTCTCGGGTTTTTCGTGGGCGGGCGACCCGAGCGACGAAGCATCTAATCGGTTCGTCGGACGCTTGTACTTTGGCGATCTTTGCCGGTTAGTCTGATTCTCCTGGTCTAATCCTGCCGAACGGCGTCGCTGGAGCCGCTTGACGCCTCGGGCCAACAGCCGAGACCGACGGCGCACTCTTCCCATTCCCCCCCGTTTTTTGCGCGACGCTCGGTTTCTTTGCGTTTCTTCTCATATGACATTGACGATTCTACCGATTGTGAGCGTGGTCCGGGTTGTGATGACTCCCTACCCATGAAGGAGCCTAGTTGTGACGAGGTCGAACCAGAAGCTGCCACAGGCATTCGCCAAGTCGCCTATCTTGTGGGGGGGGATTCTCTGCTGCGCATTCTACGGCCCTTTTTTCCTGGGCGTCGTGGAAAGCGAGTTTGTCGATCGGTATTTCGCCAGCCACCCGGTTGAGTACGTGACGGCGATCATGTTCTTCGTGGGCATGGCGGCGCTGGCGATCAAGGCGATCGACGTCGCCGGCCAGTACCAAGGTCTCGCCAAACCACTGCTGGACCCGATTCCCCCCAACGGCCAGCCGGTAATCGACTGTGAGCCGCTGGCCGGGCAACTGAGGCGCGCGGCGCCCGGACAACAGGAGAGCTATCTCGTGCGTCGCCTCCGCGATGCCCTGAAGCACGTACGCCGCAGTGGCTCGGCCGACACGATCGACGACGAGCTGAAGCACCTGGCCGATCTCGACGCCGACCGGCTCCATGCCGGCTACGGTCTCGTTCGCATCTTCATCTGGGCGATCCCGATCTTGGGCTTCCTGGGCACGGTGATCGGCATCGCCCAGGCGATGGGCAACCTGGCGCCCCAATCCCTGGAGAATTCGATGCCGGAGGTCATGGCCGGACTGACCGTGGCCTTCGACACGACCAAGCTGGCCCTGGGATTGTCGATCGTGCTCATGTTTGCCCAGTTTCTTACCGACCAGGCGGAGAATTCGCTTCTGGCCCAGGTCGACCAGCGGGTGGAAGAGGAGTTGGTGGGTCGTTTCGAGCGTCTTCGCAACGGGCCCGACGGGCAATTGGTGGCCGTGCGGCGGATGGTCGAGACCGTGATCGATTCCACCGAACAGCTTGTCCGGCAACAGACCGAGCTGTGGCAGGCCTCGATCGACGCCGCCCACAGGCGCTGGGCGACCATGGCCGAAGCCGGCGCCGAGCAGCTCCGGGCGGTTCTCACCGGCGCCCTGGCCGAGAGCCTCGAAATCCATGCCCGCGAGGTCGTCGCCCACCAGGAAGCGGCCACCGAAGCGAACCGCCGTGAGTGGCAGCAGTTGCAGCGCAGCCTCG
>JBDRTC010000996.1:0-11638 GCA_043824335.1 Planctomycetota bacterium
CGCGGCGGCAGCTCACCCGGCATCTACAAGGACGGGGCCGTCAACAACATCGCCACGTTCCACGCCGCCATCCAAGCCGGCGACGCGAGCAACCCCACGGTTTCCGAAAGCGTGCGCAGCAACATGCTCACAATCCTCGGACGCACCGCCGCCTACGAAGGGCGCGTCGTCACCTGGGAGGAGGTCGAAAAGAGCGACCAGAAGCTGCTGGCCGACCTGAAGGGGCTGAAGGACTGAGGCGCTATACGGCGCGCGGCAAGGTCGGGAGACCTGCGCCGAGCGGAGAAAGACCGGCGCCGAGCGCCTGCTCATGATCCGGTCATGCTCCGGCGATGCGCACGCGGCGGCCCTCGACCTTCACGCGGCCGGCGGCGATCAGGTTGAGCACCTCGGGATACGCCTCGCACTCGGCCTGGAAGACCCGGGCGGCCAGGGTTTCCGGGGTGTCGTCGTCGACCACCGGCACGGCCTTCTGCGCGATCACCGGACCGTGGTCGTACTGGTTGTCGGCAAAGTGGACCGTACACCCACTGACCTTTACCCCGTATTCCAGCACCGCTTCGTGAACAAAGTGGCCGTACATCCCTTCCCCGCAGAAGGAGGGTATCAACGCGGGGTGGATGTTGACCACCCGGTTGGTGAAGCCCTCGGGCACGGTCACCCGCTTGAGGAATCCGCCTAGCACGACCAGATCGACGCTGGCCTGCCGGCACCGGTCGAAAACGGCCGCGCTGAACTCGTCCTGCGAGCCGAAATCCTTGCCAGCGACCACGGCGGTTGGGATGCCGGCCTCCTCAGCGAACTGCAATCCACCCGCCTTCCGGGTGCTGGAAAGGACCAGCCGGATCTCCACGTCGAGCGAGCCCGCGTCGATCTTCTCGATCAGGTTCCGAAGGGTCGTGCCCCCGCCAGAGATGAGCACGGCAATACGCAGCGGGCGGTTGGAACTGGAGGCATGCACGGCGATGAGTTCCTGTTCACGAGTCGGTTGATGATCTAACTCGACTTTTTCGAGGGGTTCCTGAAAACCTCGGGGCCACGGGCGTCCGGGCCTGATGGTTTAAGCGTTTCGCCACCGAAGGTCAAGGACGCCCCGTGTGCCACTGCTTCGCAGAAGCAGTGGTTTCTTCCGAGTTTTCCCGCACTGCTTGCAAGCAAGCAGTGGCACACCGAGCCAAGGTAGGGCGGGCCGCATCGCGAAAACCCGTCGCGACAGGACTCGACAGGCCCCAGCATCTCTGCGATAAATACTCTCTGTTGCGGAAAGTCGGGTGCCATGCCACTCTTCGTCTCGAGCTTGGGGAGTTCTGTCGGAATGTTCTGTTGGAATTCGGAACCGGGTCGGGCCAGCCGATGGTGAGAATCATTGTTCTGGACAGCTTGTCCGAAGAGGGGCTCGGCTTGCTCAAGTCGGCCCGGAGCATCGAGTGTGAAGTCCGCACCGGTTTGAAGGGCGAGGAGCTGCGCAAGGCACTCCTGCAGTTCGACGGCGCGATCTGCCGCAGCGGAGTCCAGATCACCCGCGACGTGCTCGAAGGAAACCGGCGCCTAAAGGCGATCGCCCGGGCAGGCGTGGGAACCGACAACATCGACCTGGAAACGGCCACCCGGCTGGGGATCGTGGTCATGAACACGCCCGGCGGGAACACGGTTTCCACGGCCGAGCACACGATCACCCTGATGCTGGCCCTCTCGCGAAACGTCTATCCCGCCTATCACAGCCTCATCGAGCACCGTTGGGACCGCAAGCGGTACATGGGCACCCAGTTGGCGGGCAAAACGCTGGGGGTCATCGGCTTGGGCCGGGTCGGACAGGCGGTCGCCGTGCGGGCCCAGGCCATGGAAATGACGGTGCTGGGATACGATCCGTTCCTCTCCGAGCAGCGGGCCAAGGAATTGGGGATCGAGACCTACCAATCCCACCGGGAGATGCTCCCCCACGTCGATTACCTCACCGTACACACGCCGCTGAACGACGACACCCGCAATCTCATCGGGGCCGAGGAGATCGCGCTGATGCGCCCCGGGGCCCGGCTCATCAACTGTGCCCGAGGCGGCATTTTCAACAACGACGCGATGGTCGCGGGGCTCCAGAGCGGACAGCTCGGCGGCGTGGCGCTGGACGTGTACGAGTCGGAGCCCTGCACCGACAACCCGCTCTTCGGGATGCCCAACGTGCTCTGCACGCCCCACTTGGGGGCCAGCACGGAGGAAGCCCAGGCGTACGTGGCGATCGAGGCGGCCGAGTTGTTGATCGACCTTTTCACCACCGGGGCGATCAAGTCGTCGGTCAACATGTCGCCGCTGGACCCCAAAACACTGGCGAGCCTTCGCGGGTATCTCAATCTTGCCTACCGATTGGGACTGCTCCTGGGCCAGGTCCACCGCAGCCGGCCCACCGGCTGCCGCCTGAAATACGAAGGGGAGGTGGCCAAGAAGGATTGCCGGCTGCTCTCCGCCGCGTTCGCCGCCGGCCTCTTGGAGCACGCCATGGAGTCCGACGTGAACATCGTCAACGCCGAGCTTCTCTTGCGCGAGCGCGGCATCGAACTGCTCGAGCAGCGATCGAGCGACATCGGCGATTTCAGCTCCATGATCACGGCGGAAGTGATCAGCGAAGAGCGGACGGCGGTCGCCTCCGGCACGCTGTTCGGCAACATGCCGCGCCTGGTCAAGAAGGGCAACTTCCGCCTGGAAAGCCGCCTGGAAGGCGTGATGATGCTCTTTACCCACAGCGACGTCCCCGGCGTGATTGGCCACATCGGCACCATCTTCGGCAAGCACCGAGTGAACATCGCCGACATGTCGGTGGGCCGCCTGATGGACAAGCCGGGCGGAAACGCCATGGGCGTGCTTACCTTGGACAGCCAGCCGCCCCAGGCCGCCGTCGACGAGGTCCTCGCCCTCGCCCCGCTCGAACAGGCCTGGATCGTCAATCTCCCGCCCGCCGACAAACTGCCCGCGTGGATGGCGGGCTGACGGAACCCCATTTGGAGCGTCGTCACGTCGCCGGCCATGAACCGGAAGATGAAGCGGTGAAAACGATCAACGTCGTCGGCTGCGGCAACGTCGGCAAGACGTTGTCGCGATTGTGGACTCGGCACCGTGTGTTCCGGGTACAGTCCATCCTCAATCGTTCGCTGGGGAGCGGCTTGCGGGCCGTCGACTTCGTGGGGAGCGGGTGCGCAGTCGAGAGCTACTCGCAATTGGAGCGAGCCGATCTCGTGATGATCTCGACTTCCGACGAAGCCATCGAGGGCTGTTGCGAGCAGCTTTGCCGTGCCGGGATCCTGGAGAAAGGGGTCCTCGTCTTTCACGTGAGCGGCTCGCTCCCTTCCACGTTGTTGGAGCCGGCCAGGGTCCAAGGCGCGCTGATCGCCAGCGTACACCCCGTGAAAAGCTTCGCCGACCCTGCGAGGGCGGTGGAGACCTTTGCCGGAACGCTTTGCGCCGTCGAAGGCGATCCGGAGGCGCTCGGCGTGATTCGCGACTGCCTCGACGCCTGCGGGGCAACGACGTTTCCCGTCGACCCCCGCTTCAAGACGATCTATCACGCCGGCACGGTCGTCGTCTCCAACTATCTGGTCGCCCTGATGGAGGTTGGCCTGCGGTGTTTGGAAAAGGCCGCCATCCCCCGGGAAACGGCCCTCGAGATCCTCCAGCCGATCGTGACCGGAACCGTGGAGAACCTGTTTGAGCTGGGCCCCGTGGCGGCGCTCACCGGCCCCATCGCCCGGGGCGAACGGTCCGTGGTCGAAGGGCAACACCAAGCGCTCGGCGAGTGGGACGAGGCGATCCGGGCCGTCTACCGGAGTCTCGGCCAGATTGCCGTCGACCTCTCGGCCGCGCAAGGAAACGCCGATCCCGAAGCGTTGGCCGCGATCCGGCGGACGCTCGAAGAGTGAACGTCCGCCGCTTCTCTCCACGCGGCCGCCTCGGGAACGCCGTCGACCCTCTTGCTGCCGTTGCGGTCGGGTGGCACTGGCGTCTCGCCGGTGCTTGAGTCCGTGCACGGGCAAGACCCGTGCCACCCAAAACCACCGTCTGGCAAACGACGAGGCTGGCAGGAGCTACTGGGCGAGCTTGGCCAGGTACTTGTCGGGGTCTTTGGTGATCGCGCCTTTGCACCCTTCGCAGCAGAGAAAGACCTCGCGGTCCTTAACGGTCACCTTGACGGGCTTGCCCATCGAGCCGAGCGGCTGGTCGGTGACCGGGCAGGTTTTCTGCGCGACGGCCAGGGCTCGATCCTCTTCCGACAACTCGGCCAGGGCCGTTTCCACCTCGCTGCCACCGGAGGCGGCCTCGCCCTGGTCGTGCCCCTCGTGGTCGCCTTCGGCGTGGTCGTGCCCCTCCTGGTCGTGGCTTGCGGCGGCCGGCGGTGCCGCGCTCGGCGCCGCTTGATCGGAATCGCCTCCGCTCGGACAACCGGTCAAACCCAAGGCAAAGGCCAAAACGGCCAGGCTCGACAAAAACAGGCTCACTCTCGACATTGCACCATCTCCTTTTCTCGAATCACAAAGGCAGGAAAACCTGCGGCTCGCACATCCGTCGCCACTCAAAGCATGGCAGCGAGCTTATCGGTGAGCGGGATGCCGTGCTTGAAGGAAAGTCCTCCGCCGATGCCGACCGGCTTTCATTAGGTCATACGGCATCCGTGAATAATCTGTTCGCCGAGCCGCGGTGTCAAGCCTGATTCTCGGGGACTCATCGAAAGCTCGCCGCGGGATCTTCCGGGAGGCCCGCCGAATCCGGTACCGGCTCCGAAGAAATCTCGCCGTGCCGCCGGAAGTGCTCTGCCGCGATCGAAGTGGGGCAGTGGCAGTTGGCATAGGTGGTGTAGGGGAGCGGCGATCTCGGGCAATAGGCATAGGGGATACACGCGCCCGGGTAGGCGTGGTAGGCGGGGGCACAGCCGGAAAGCGCAATCGCCAGCACGATCCCCGCGAACAGCCAGGCGGCGTGGTTGGTGGACATGGGTCTTTCTCTCCTTAAGATGCGGGGAAGCGGCCTCCGGGCGGCCGGCCACGCGATCGTCGGGTCGATTACGGATTCACTGGCTGGGGTGGTTCGGGAGCGGTCGCGGGAGGCATCGGAGCCGGTTCCCCGAGCGCCGGCTCCTCGGGCTCGAAAGGCGTCGGCATGGGCTCGCCGGGCAATCCGGTCTCGAGTTGGCCGCCGACCACCCGCTCCAGCGTGGCCAACGTTTGCTGGAGTTGGCTTTCCAGGCGATGGCGCATGATCTGGAACCGCAAGAGCTGGCTCCAGTTGTCGATCAATTGCAGGAAGTCGACGTCGCCCACTCCATAAGCGCTCTTCGACACGTTCAACGTTTGATCGGCCTTGGGGATGATGTCGTCGCGGAACAGCCGCACCAGCTCATACTGGCTGGTGGCCTGCGCGAACAGGTCCTTTACTTGGGCCACCGTTTGATCCCGCAGCGAGTCGTACTGCCGGGCGGTGGAGACCGCCTGGGCCTCTTTTTCGCGGACTCCCGCTTCCAGGCGCTTGCGGTAGATCGGAACGTTCACCGACAGCCCCAGCAGGAGGGGATCCCGCCCGTTGGCCACGGGGCTGAGGCCGGCGTCGGAAGTGGCAATCCAGGTCACGCCGGCCATCACGTCGGGAAAGTAGTCGAGCCGTGCCAACTCCACGCTGCGTCGGTCCCGCTGGAGGGCCGCCAATTGGGCCTGCAACTCGGGCCTTGCGGCGACGGCCGCCTGGTAGAGCCGCTCAAGATCGCCGGGAACCTGCCCTTCAAGCGGCTGGTCGAGGGCGAGAAACGGCGTGTCGGGCGAAACATGGAGCAATCGGGCCAACCGGGCCTGGGCACTCTCAAGCTGTTGCCTGAGCCGGATCAATTCACTATCCAACTTCAAGACTTCCACCTGGGCCCGCAGCACGTCCTGCTGGCTGGTGCCCCCGGTCCGGTACTTGCTCTCGGCGATCTGGGTCAGGTCTTGAAGCAGTGCCTGGTCTTCCTTGGTGATCCGGGTCGCCTTCTGAACGAAGTGCAATTCGTAGTAGACCCGCTTGACCTGCTCGATCACCTCCAACTCCACCGCGGCCAGGTGCGCCCGGGCGACGTCGGTGGCGGCTTCCGCCACCTCGGCCCGGGTGCGGAGCTTGCCGAACCAGGGAACCTGTTGGCTTGCCGCCATGGTCAACTCCTGCTGGCCGGCGGCGGTTTGGACCTGTTCGGGAAAGACGGTGATCGCCAGCGTCGGGTCCTTCAGGCTGGCCGCTTGCGGCACCCGGTGAGCGGCCGCGTCGACCCGTTTACGGGCTGCTTGGATGTCCGGGTTTTGGGCCAGGGCAAACTCGACGTACACCTCGACCGGCTGGGGACCGGCCAACCCCTCAACCACGGGTGGAACCGACTCCAAGGCCGGTTCCGGGCTGCTCACGGCCAGCGACGCCTGCCGGGCCATCGTTGCGTATTCAGGGTCGCGGATCTCCCTCGATGCACGACACCCCACCATCAGTAGGGAGACAACCAGCAGGCCGGCCAGCCCGTACCATCTGCGCCGCAATGTCATCATTCAATCCCCCCCAGCGATCCCCAGGCCCCCCAATTGAGCGTCCGGCCGTTTCCAGCGCATCGAAACTCACGCCCATAATCGCTATCGACGCAAGAACCCGCAAAGTTGACGTATTTGGGACAACTGTCACGGCAACGAGGGGGTGGGGAAGACTCGGCTCCCAGAGATCTCGCTCAAGTGCCAAAGTCGGCCAGCCGATAAAGCGCAAGTCGCTACAACCGTTGGGATCTGCGCAACCGTTTTGGCCCCAAGAACGCCTAAAGTTGGCTGCGACGGAAAACGAGTCGCGATAGACCAGGGAGGCGAGGAGACTCTGCTTGACGCGACCAGCCGATACGGATCGAGACGCTCCGGGCACCATCGTTGCGGTGCTGGAGGGCATGACCCCGACGGGCGAGGCCGGACCGGCTTCCAGCGCCGGAAGCCACGGTGCCAGCGGCCCCGAACCCGGACGGTGCCGTCTTGTGGAAGCCGTTCTTGAAGTCGCCCGACGGCGGGCGGAGCACCCGGCCATCGTGGTCGGCAGCGACTGCCACTCGTATCGCGACGTGGCCGACGCGGCGCACGCCACGGCCCAATTTCTTCTGAGCAAGCCGACGTTCACGGCCGGAAGCCGCGTGGCGCTTGTTATCGGCAATCGCGCCGAATACCTCGCCGGATTCTACGGGATCCTCCTCGCGGGCGGCGTTGTCGTTCCCATTCCCCCCAATACGGAATCGAGCCGGCTGGCGCGGATTCTCTCGGCGTGCGGCGTCGAGGTGCTCCTGAGCACGTCGCCGATCGCGGCGCGTCTTGCACCCCTCGGCTGGAAAGCGTACGAGTCGGTCGATCTCGGCCGGCCGTCTCAAGCGGCGCCAGTGGACATCGAGCCGGTGCAAATCGGGCCGGCTCCAAACGCGGGCCGGACGCTCGCGATGATTATGTTTACCTCCGGCTCGACCGGCGATCCCAAGGGGGTCATGCTGACCGATGCCAATCTCTTGGCAAACGCCCGCTCGATTGCCGAGTACCTGCCAATCAGCGGCGACGATCGGGCGCTGGCCCTGTTGCCGTTCTACCATGCTTACGGCAACTCCGTGATGCAAACGCACCTGCTCGCGGGGGCCACGCTCGTTGTCGACGGCTCGCTCGCCTTTCCAAACACGGTGCCGGAAGCGTTGCGGCGTCACGAGGCGACCAGTTTTTCCGGTGTTCCGGAAACGTATCACCTGCTCTTGTCGTATTCCGATTTCGGCGGCGAGCCCCTTCCTCCTTTCCAAAAGCTCCGTTACGCAACGGTTGCCGGGGGTGCCCTGGAGCCCGTGGCGGCGCTGGAGGTGGCCGAGCGGTTCGCTCCCGCCGAGTTTTACGTCATGTACGGCCAAACCGAGGCGACCGCCAGACTCGCCTATCTGCCGCCCGAGGTGCTGAAGACACGTGCCGGATCGATCGGGAAGGCCATCCCGGGTGTCGAACTCAAAGTGGTTGACGACGCGGGGCACGCCGTCGGGCCGGGGGAAATCGGCGAGCTTTGCGCGCGGGGCCCGAACGTGATGGCCGGATACTGGGACGACCCGGCGGCCACGTCCGCGGTGATCACCGACGGCTGGCTTCACACGGGCGACCTGGCGACCGTCGACGCCGAAGGATACATCTTCGTCGAATCGCGCAAGGACGACCTCGTCAAGACCCAGGGGATGCGGACTCACCCCCGGGAAATCGCGGAGCTTGTGTCGGAGCACTTTCCGGGCTATCGGGTCATTGTCGTGCCCTACCGCTTTCACAAGACGACGCGGCTGGCCCTCTATGTGGTGCCCGGTGCCGCTTTTGGAGAAGTCGGGGAAGTGTCGGTCGGCGAGCTGCGCCGGTTTTGCCTGCGGAGTCTGCCGCGTCCCAAGGTGCCTTCTTACATCGAGGTCCTCGATCGTGTCCCTTTGAACGCCTCGATGAAGCTGGATCGCGAGGGCCTTGTGCGTCAAGCCGAGCGGGAAACGGGGCTCGAAATCGGTGCTTTCTCACGTTCCACGTCGGCGGCTTTCAGCAGCACGTAGTCGGGTTCTATTCTGTTTTCGGTCAAGAAGGGATGCATCGGTGAACGGCCAAACTTCCGTTGAAAAACAGTTGCTCGCGTTCCTCGGGGAAAACGCATATGTTTCCGGCGAGTTGGAGCCGACCACGGACCTGATCGAGACGGGTGTTCTCGATTCGCTCCTGGTGACGGACTTGGTGCTTTTCGTCGAATCGAGCTTCGGGATCGGGCTGAACCCCGGAAACATTTCGCCGAAACATTTTCGCAACGTCGAGTGTTTGGCCCGGCTGATCGTCGAGAAGCTGGAAAAGGAGAGGAAGGCGGCCTGAGAAGTTTTCAGACCCGCCGGGGGCTGCCGCGTCGGCGCCGGATGCGCCGCCGTGGATGCCCGTTCGAGTGCAAGGAGACATGCCGTGGAGTGGCCCCTGGCATCCAAACCGATTAGCCCGGGGAAGATCCCTTTTTACAACCTGCACTACCTCTACACCGGCAAGAGCTCGTCGGACCCGACGATGGTCTGGGGGACCGACGTTGACGCCGAGGCCCTCGAGGATCACGTCCGGCACAAGAACGAGTCCAGCGCGGCCGTCGTTTCCGTCGCCCACGTGCTCCTTCAGGCCGTGGGCAGGGCGATCGCACGGCATCCCGAGTTGAACCGCCGCGTCGTCGGCCACCGGATCTACGACTTCCGCGAAATCAACATTCGCATGATGACGTACAACAAGCGCACCGGGGAAGTCGACGTGGTGCTGATCAAGAACGCCGATTCCGTCGGCCTGGAACGGATTGCCCAGATGATGTGGCGAAACCAGTGGAAGGCGCTGCGGGGCACGTCGCTGGATCATCTCGACAAAGCGACTTTGCGCCGCTGGCCGCACGCGCTTTTGCGCTGGGGGATCAAGGGCTATTTTTGGCTCGACCGGAATTTCCGGCTCCCCAAGACCGGCAAGATTGATCGCGTCTCCAGCGCCCCGGTTCTGGTGAACTACTTCGGCTTCCCCGGCGTGCCGCCGTTGCGGTCGTACAAGCCGTCGAATCATCCGGACGAAAGCTCGCACCTGAGTGTCACGATGGGGCGGATCGAGCCGAGACCGGTCGTCCGCGCCAACGAGGTCGTGGTGCGTCCGATCGCCCCCTTGTTCGTGCGAGCCGACCATCGGATCGCCGACGCCTACCTGTTGGCACAGTTCGTGACCACCCTGACCGCGTTTCTCACCGCTCCCGCGACCATGGAGCCCGGCGAGGTAACTTCGGAGCAAAAGGAGGCGTCCGCCGAGGCGGCGTAGGACCTCGTGACTCTTGAAATTGTCAGTTGGGTGCCACTGGCGTCTCGCCAGTGCTTGGGCCCTGACACTGGCGAGACGCCAGTGCCACCCACAAATTAAGGTGACACGAGGTACTGGTGCAAACCAACGAGGAAGCTGCCCGCCGGAGGCAGGCCATGTTAAGACAGGTTTAGCCATGTCATTACTACAGAACGATCGAGCGGGCGGAAGTTGGTTTTGGGCCGCGGTATCCGTCGTGGTGCTCCTTGCCGCGTCGAGCCCTGGGGTCGCGAGATTGCCGTCGCCCAAGCCTCGGGGAAGGGTCCTGATCGTGCGAGGGGCCTTCACCGTCTTTTCGCTGGGGCTGGACGAGTTGGGCACGAAGCTCAGGAAACAGGGCCTTGACGTGGAGGTGACGACCGCTTCCGGCTCGTCCTCGGCCGCCGCCAAGATCCGAAACGCCTACCGCGCGGACCCCTCGGCCGGTCCGATCGTGATCATCGGCCACAGCCTGGGAGGCAAGCTGGCCCCGCAACTGGCCAGGGACATGAAGCGCTACGGCGTGCCCGTCAAGCTCGTCCTCATTCTCGACGCCCCGGAGAGCATGTCGATTCCCTCGAACGTCGAGCGGTGCGTGAACATCTACCAGTCGATTCCCACGGGCGTGGTGCGCGGGCTTCCGGCGCGGGCCGAAAGCCGCTCGACCGAGATGGTCAACATCGACATTGCCCGGTACCGCGGGCTCTCCGTCAATCATTTCAACATCGACGGCAGCGACTGGATCCACGACGCGGTCGTGAAGGAAGTCGTCCGAAACTGCCTCCCAGCAGACCCGGCGACTTCCCCCATGGAAATCGCCGCGACCCCGGAGAAGCAACCTGCTACGACCTCGAAGCGGCAATCTGCGAAGACGCCGAAAAAGCAAATCGCCGACGCCCCGGGCGAAACGATTGCCGACGCTCCGGGGGACGAAACCGGGACGTCGCTCACGGTGCCTTGGCCGGCGTTCGACGTGGAACGCCGGAGCATCGTCTCGCGAATCGTCAAGTAATGAACTGAAACCCGTGAACCAGGAACCCAGGTAGGCCCATGACGTCGAACGTCCCTTTGAGCATCGTGATCCTTGCGGTCTGGTCATATTGGATTTGCGTGGTGGTGATGACGATCCGGAGCCACCTGCGATACCGCACTGCCGCCGGAGGACTGCCGCGGACCGCGCGGGAGCGATGGATGTGGGTCGCCTGGATGCCGGCCGTTCTCTTGTGGCAGGTCTTGCCGTATCTCGCTTCCCACTCCTCGCACGCGGCGCTGGCTACGCCCGAGTTTCTCGGGCAGTACCCGGCCTTGGAGATCGTCCGCTGGGGGGCCGCGGTATTGGCGGTGCTCGCGTTCGGGCTCACCATCCCGTGCTGGTTGGGCATGGGGCGCAACTGGAGCATGGCCATCGTGCCCCGAAAGAGAAGCCGCCTGGTCACCAACGGGATGTTCGCGCGGGTGCGCCATCCGATCTACGCGTTGAGCATCCTTCTGATGGGAGCAACGATGATCGTCACGGCGTCGCCGGCCATGACGCTCGCGGGCATCGTTCACATCACCATGATCTGCCTGAAAGCCTTGAGCGAGGAAACGCACCTGCGTCAAGTGCACGGCCAGCAATACGCCGACTACTGCTCTCGCACGGGCCGGTTCCTGCCGCGGGTGCTCGTTTCGCCGGCGGACCGTCCGCAGCGAAAGACCGCGGCGTGAGACAGAGGATAGGGCAGCAGGCAGCAGGCAGCAGGCAGCAGGAGGTGGGCAGTAGGCAGCAGGCAGCAGGCAGCAGGCAG
>JBDRTC010000997.1:0-2645 GCA_043824335.1 Planctomycetota bacterium
CTTGGCGAAGTTCCGGCATTCGTTTGCCGCAATGCCGCCGTTGGGTGGCACTGGCTGCTTGTCAGCCAGTGCTCCCCTCGCACCGCGTTCAAGCTCAATACACTGGCTGACAAGCAGCCAGTGCCACCCAACCGGGAGACCTGCGCCGAGCCGGGAGGAACACGAAGCGTCCGAAAGGGCGTGACGACGCAAAGCATCGTCACGAGGTCTCTTCGCACGGAGGGGGCCCCCGACACGGAAAAAGCGGACCTCGTTGACCAAAAAGCGGCGGCCGGTTTGGGAAGGGGACAGTCCCCGAGTTCCGCAAAGCCCCAGTGCCCGGTTGTGTCAGGCACAGCCGGCCTGCTCGCTGAAAACCGGCGGCTGACAGCGAAGCCAATTCTCCGCACGCACAGGCTGGATCGCCCGCCGCGCGTTGAGAAACGGCATCGAGGACGACATTGGCTACTCAGGTTTGCCATATGGTCCAAAGAAGAGCGAACGATGCGGGGAATTCCCGTCCCCGGAATTCCCGACGGTCACTTTTGGCCTTCCCGCTCCTCCGGTTTTGGCTCCTCGAAGACCGGCGTGCCGTAGGCGATTGGGGGTTTGAGCATCTCGGCTGCTTCGATCGCGCGGATGGCCCAGCCGCCGCCAGTCGCTTCCAGGAGCATGCGCTGGCGCTCGTTGCGGTCGGCGAAGACGAGTTCCAGGTCGAGGGTCACCAGGTCGGGGGTTTCGTCGGCCCGGCTGACGGCCAGGCCCTTGATCCCGGCGGCCGAGCGGCGGAGGCCGTTGCGAAACGCCTCCACGCCGGCCTGGGACCTGGCGTTTTCCAGCGACTTGCGAAGCTCGCCGGTCACCAGCCGGAGATACGCGCGATCGTCGCCGTTGCCCGCCGCGGCGAAGAACTCGGAGACGGTCTTCTCGGGCGTCTCGGGCAACCGGCCACGATTACGCAGGGAGAGGGCCAGCACAACCAGGAGAACCACGACCAGCACTTGAAGCATCCGCTTCTTCATTCATCCGCCTCGATCAGCCCCAGGTCGACGCCGTCGCCGGCCTGGTGGTCCAGAACGATCTTCTTCAGCCGCGGGAGCACTCGCTCCATCGTCTCCAGGATCAGCCGCTTGACGGTCAGCCGCCGGTTCTCGGAGAGCTGGGCGGCAATCTTGGTGAAGCTCTCGGCATCGCCCGCGGCGACCTTGGTGACGCGGTCGCGAAAGGCCTCGGCCTCGAGTCGTATCCGCTGGGCCTCGCCCCGGGCCTGGGGAATCAGGCGGTTCGCGTAGCCCTGGGCTTCGTTGATCGTGCGCTGGCTGTCTTCCCGGGCGGCGGTGACGTCGCGGAACGCCTGGGCGACCTCTTTCGGGGGCGACACGTCCTCGAGCGAGACCGAGGTCACTTCCACGCCGGGTCCGTGCGAATCCAGAATCCTCTGGGTCGCTTCCTTCACCTTGTTTTGGATCGCCAGCCGCTCGACGGTGAGCACGTCGTCGACGTTCATCGACGTGACCTCGGACGTCAGCGCGCTGGAGGCGACGTTGGCGACCAGCGACGGCACGTCGGCCACGTGGAACAGGTAGGCCTTGGGGTCGGCAATGCGGTACTGGACAACGGCCGAGACGAGGATCAGGTTGCGGTCGCCGGTGAGCCGTTCGGCCCGCTGCGGATCCGACAGCCGGCCCAGGGACCGCTCCGCCAGGCTCATCCCTACGGCCACCCGCTTCCGCTCGAAAACCTTCAGCCGGGTGACCCGGTCGATTCCGTAGGGGAGGCCGACGTGCAGCCCGGGCATGCGGACCACTTCGAGCGGCATGCCGCACCGGCGAACGACGGCCCGCTCGTTCGGCCCCACGGAGTAGACGCCCGTCACCAGGTACGCCGCCAGCAGCCAGGGCAACACCGCCAGCCAGCGGATTCGCCGTTTGCGGGGTTGCGGGGTTGGGTGGTAGGCTCTGTGCACGCTAGCGCCTCGTGAGAACTGAATTCTTGGGTGGCACGGGCATCTTGCCCGTGCACGGCCCTCGGCACTGGCGAAACGCCAGTGGCACCCCGCGGCACTGGCGAAACGCCAGTGGCACACAATTGACAAATCGGACTGTCATGAGGTGCTAACGCTCCGAAGTGGGGGAGGCGGCCGGTTCGTCGTGCGTCGAGCCGCGCATCAGGTACTTGAGCAGGTCCGAGTCGGCCGAGAGGAGCACGGTGGTCTTCTCGTCGAGGAATTTTTCGTAGGCCTCGAGCGTGCGGACCAGCTCGTAGAACTCCGGGTCCTTTTGATGGGCCTCGGTGTAGATGCGAATGGCCTCGGCTTCGGCCTCGCCGCGAGTCTTGGCGGCCTCGGCGTCGGCTTCGGCCAGCACGACCGTATAACCCTTGTCGGCCTCGGCGCGGATTTCCAGGGCCTTCTCCTCACCCTCGGCGCGGTACTGGCCGGCGATCCGGGAGCGTTCCGCCCGCATCCGGTCGAACACGTTCTCGCGGACCTGTGAAGGAAGCGCGATCCGCTTGAGCCGCACGTCGACGATCTCGATCCCATAGGCCGACTCGGCGTCCTTTCGGCACGCTTCGGTCACGCCGCCGACGAGTTCGTCGAGACGGTGGAGCGCAGGATCGTCGGAAACGAGGGCCTCGACCTCGTTGCGCCCCACCTCGGCGGCCAG
>JBDRTC010000998.1:0-5594 GCA_043824335.1 Planctomycetota bacterium
GCATCCACGTCGTAGGCCGAAAGGGACACGGCAAGACGACTCTCATCGTCGAGTTGGTGCGCCAGTTGTGCGCACGAGGCGTGCGCGTCGGCACGATCAAGCACTCCAGTCACGCGCACGAGCTCGACACGCCGGGAAAAGACTCCTATCGCCAACGCCAGGCCGGGGCCGATCCGGCCGCGATCGTGACCACCGACCTGGTGGGCGTGTACCTCGAGCGCGATGCCGGCGCCGATTGCTACCAGCGCCTGGCGCCCCTGTTCTCGGCCTGCGACCTCGTGCTCGTGGAAGGGCACGTGGACGCCCCGGGCGTCAAGATCGAGGTGTGGCGCGAGGCCACCGGGGGGCCTTGCCTGGCGCTTGAGCGGAGCGACGTCGCCGCGGTGGTGACCGACGACCGGCTCGACGTGGAGATTCCCGTCTGGCCCCGTAGCGACGTCGCCGCACTGGCCGAGCGCGTCCTCGCCCTGGCCGCCACGCCGGTCTCCTGAGAGCCAAGTCCGACGTGGACTCTTGCAGACGTCCGGTTTGAGGGTAGACTTTAATCCAGAACCTGTCTGCGCTTAAGCTCGTTTGTTGGGTGGCATGCCCTCGCGAAGCGTGGGCATGTGGGGCGGAAACATGGCGACGCAAGCGACGCCATGCCACCCGGAGATAGGATTTTTCGACAAGACCTGGGGCGACTATTGACGGAGTCCACCATGAGAAAACTGCACTTACGATGGATACCATGGGCCGCTTTGCTGCTGGTCGCGGGCCTGACCGGTTGCGAGAAGAAGCCGGAACAAGGCCCGCAGAACGAGGCGAGACCCCAGGAAAATGTCGCCACGCCGGCGACGGAAGCTGGCGTCGAACCAGCCACCGAGGCCGCCTCCACCCCGGTTCCGGAAGGGCACGGGCACGGCGGGCTGCCGCTGGAGGAAATCGAAAAAGCCCTCCAGAGCGGGAACCCGCAAATCCGCATGGGGGCCGTCAGGGCGTTGCGGAAGAAGGGAGCGGTTGCGATCCCAACCCTGAAGAGGGCAGCCCAGGATCAGGAGGATCCGGAAGTCCGTTCGGCGCTTGTCGCGGCTCTGGGGGAGATGGGCGTGGAGGCAAAAGAGGCCATGCCGACGCTGGAGAAAGCGCTCGCAGACGACGACTGGCACGTTGCCGCCGCGGCTGCCACTGCTTTAGGGAAGATGGGGGCCGATGCGATCCCCGCCTTGAACGAGGCGCTTGGCGACGAAAACCCGGAGGTCCAGGCCGCCGCCGTCACGGCCCTGGGGCGGATGGGGCCGGATGCAAACGAGGCCGTCTTGCCCGTCTTAAAGGAAACACTCCAAGACGCGGAGAGGGATCCAAAGGTCCGCTCGGCGGCCGCCGTGGCACTCGTGCGCGCCGGAGCGGAAGCGATCCCCGACCTCCAGGCGGCGCTCGAGGATGAGAACGTCAGTATCCAGTCCGCGGCGGCCGGGGCTCTGGGCCAAATCGGCCCCGAGGCGGTTCCCGCTCTCCAGGAAGTGCTCCGGGGCGAGAACATGTACGCGAAATTCTCGGCCGCCTCGGTCCTCGGCAACATGAAAGCGGAAGCGAAGGAAGCGATCCCGGCCCTGGAAGAGGCGCTCAAGGACGAAAACCCCGGCGTCCGGTCCGCGGCCGCCGAGGCGCTGAAGAAAATCAAAGGCGAGAAGTGACCTCGGCGCGCGAGGTCACGTTCAGGGGTCTTTCCGGCCCAGCAACTCGCGAATCGCCGGTATGAGGACGTCTTCCACCTCCGGCGCCACCCGCGAGACCCAACCGGTCTCGTAGCCTCCCTGGCTGTAGGCGATCTTCGTCGAGATGTAGCCGGGCCCGTCGTCGCCGTAGGCGGCCATGGCGACGAAGTCGTCCGGACGAATTTTCTGGGCGGCCAGTTGGTACCCGATGCACAACTCGCCCGGCATGTGCAGCACGTACGCCGAGCCGAGCTTCAGACAGCCAAGCTCAATCCGATGACCCGACGTCATCCGACTGGCCCAGGCCAAGTCCCGAGCCGAAAAGATCCGCCGGCGCGTGGGAAGCTTCTCGTCTGCCAGCTTTTCCAGAAGCGTGGCTTCCTCCAGGCCGTCGCGGACCGGCAACTCGACCGGACAAACCCGCCAGCTCACGTCGGCTGCACCGATGGGTGCCTTCTTCGTTGCCTCCCAGGCGGCTCTCATCCCCTCGGCGAGCCGCTGGGCGAGAACGGGGCGGTTTTCCGGCGAGCCGTCGTTGTACTTGCCTGCCGCCACGTCGCCTCCGGCCCCGTTGAAATGGACGTGGGCCACTTGCGGAAGCGCCGCTTCTCGCGCCGCCCGGGCCATGCCGACGAAGTCGTAACTGACGCCGCCTCGACCGTAGTAGCTCTGCGGGTGCGTGGCGTAATAGGTGACCGAAACCAGCGGGCGGTCGCCGTCCCAAAAGCTGAGCAACCGGACGTACGGATCGATCACGCCCTCGGGTGCGGCAATCGCCGTCTCGTTCCGGCAACTGCTCATGCGGGTCATGATGCACTTGCCGTCGGGCCCGAGGATTCTCCGGTTGGAAGCGACCTTCTCCACCTTTCCCATGCCGCAGCCCAGGTGGGTCACGCGGCGTGGTGTCTTTACGGCCTCGCCCGCCGCCTTGGCCACGCGCTCGATGGCCTCTTTGGCAACGACCGGGTCGAACATCGCGCCTGCCAGACCGTGAGCAGCCAGCAACTCCTCGGTGGAGAAGTCGATCCCGGGCGTATCGTGCTGGTGGACGGTGTGCACGCTCACGCGGTCGGGTGACGTGCCCACGGCCTCGGCCAGCGACCGTCGAAAGACGTCGTGCGAGGCATTGCTGATGGCCACCCAGTCGACGGCACACAGAACGATCGGCGGCCGGTCGGTGAGCAGAATGATTCCCCGCGCGGTCAAGCGATCGACGATCTCTTTGGCCGGCTGAACGTTCCCATGACAGAGTATGGACCCCAGCGGCGGCGTCACGTCCGACTGAAACATGGCAATCCTGAGTGGCCGTTGTTCCTCCGCGTCGGCCGGGGCGGAACCGAGCGGCGCCGCGAGTAAGAGGATTCCAAGAAACGTGAATCGCCGCATGGCAAGGACTCCTGCAAAGAACATGGGATTGACCTTCCAAAACCTCGGTCCCAAGCTCTGCTAGGGACCGCAGTTCCGCGAAGCTCTGCTTCGAGGACTCGCCCAAGGGGACGAAACGATGGCGCGACGAAAGTGTGTTCCCAAGCGGAGCTTGGGAACAAGTAACGCGGAACGCCCTCAAGGAACATGGGATTAGCTGTCCTCATTCGGCCTGTTTCTGATGATAGTCCACAGGCAGTCGCTCCTCCATCTCGCGGAGGAGCACGCCGGCCCACTCCACGGCCTGAATCCAGGAACAGAGCGTCATCTCGTCGCTGGTGGCGCGTTTGAACGGGGCCTTCTGGGGATCGGTTCGGTTCCGCAGCTTGGTGTCAACGTGTTCCATGTAGCCCAGGGCAAGTTGTTGCCAGGGTTCCTTTTCGTCCGTCAGCTCGGCGATCCGCATCAGCGAGGCGGCGGCCATGAAACGGCACCAGGTGAATTTCGAGAATTGCAGCGTTCCCTTTGCCTCCCGGTCGTCCAGGTCGATGGTCGGGAAGGGGCCGTTGCGATCGAGCCGGCTCATCGAGAGCCACCATCGAGCGGCGCGGCGCATGCACTCCTCGCTGCCCGGGAATTGGCGAAAAGCCGGCGTGTCGCAGGCCACGAGAAAGTGATAGACGCCCATTCCGTGGTCGGGAAGATTCCGCTGGCTGAACGCCTGCCCCCGACCGATCGCCGCGAAAAGGTAGGGCCAGCAGCCCACGGCTTCCTGCCCCTCGACGTAGTGCGCCATGCCTCGCCGGGCCGCTTCGAGCCACGACTCGGGCGGCTCCACTCCGAGCTTCTCCAAGGCGTAGTGCGCCCGGACGATCGCCTCGGCCCCCATGGCGTTGGAGGGCTGGCAGTCGTGCGACGCGCCTTCATGATGACGGAACACGCCGGGCGAACTCTCGTTGCGGACCATCCACAAGGCCGCCGCCCGGAGGTGCTCAATATCTTTCGGCGACGGCTCCAGACCGAGCTCGATCAACTTGACCAGGAGATTCACGAGGATCGCCGTCTCGACGCCGACCGCGCCGCCCAGCTCGCCCCCGAGACGCTGCATCCCCGGGCCCCACGCGCCGTGGACCATGTGGCAGAAGCCGCCAAACCGGCCCGTGTCGTTCGGATCGCCCATGTGCTGGCCCTTGTAGCAATAGTCTCGCGCCAACTTCGCACGGCGGCGGAAGTCCTCGTCGCCCGTGTCGCGCCAGGCGTAAGCGAAGCAGACGGCCGCCGCGGCCGCGTCCCGAAAGTCGTACTTATCCTCCTCGGAATAGACAGCACCGTAGTGGATATCGTTGGGGTCGAGCACCTGGCGGCGTTTGCACCAGTCAACCACGTCGTTGAACATCGCACGAAGCTCCCTCTTACCGAATTCCTTCCGGTTGAGCACGGTGTAGAACTCGTCCCAGTTCTCCTTCTGAAGGATTTCTCGGTCCTCCGACCGGATGTCTCGTCGATACGCTTTCAGCGGCTTGGCGGAATCCTTCGCCTTGGCAAATGGGACATCGGGCGGATAGGCCCAGACCGACTCGAGGGGCCCCTTGCCTCGGGCATTCTCCACTTTGACGTAGAGACTCAGCATGCGGTTGCGGATGCCGACGCGGGGCAGTTCCGCCCGTCCCGCCTGGACCGGAATCTCTTCAAACGCCCGCCCATTAAAACTGACGGCCAGTTTCTCCTCGCCGCCTTTCGGTGCCAACGCGATGGTGTAGTCGCCCGGCGGCAGGTCCAGATCGTTGACCTCGAAACTGTAGACGTCGTGGTCCTGCGCCTTCTCGAATCCCAAACCGTGGTAGAACCAGGGAAGCTGGGCGGTGAAGTCGTCGGCATCGAAGTGAAGCCGGTCGAACTGTTTCTGTGCCGGCTCTTTCTTGGGTCCTGCGCTCGCCGCGGGCTTTGGAGTCGGCGTCACGCCGCTGGGCCCTTTTGCTCTCGGGTCCGGGTCGGCGAGAGCAGTGAACGTGGAGGCCAGGAGTGTGATCGTCGTCAGCGAGAGAGAAAGCGATAGGGTGTGAATCGTCCGGTCCATGTCTGACGCTCCAATTGCCAGTTGCCGTGACTGAGGCCGCCGCTGCTTACTCGCAGGGCGTATCTTCTTTCCCGCAGACCTGACCGGACTCTTCCCACGCCCTGGCAGCGGCATCCTACCTCACGTGTGATCCCGGGGCAAATGCGATTGGAGCCGTCCAGTACGTCACGGCGTGCTCAGTTGATCAAGCTTCTCGCCCAGCCAGTTCGGAAGTGGAGCCTTCAACGCGCCGAGGGCCTGGTCGACGTGGCGGGGATGGCGAGCACCGATGAGCACCGAGGCGACGCCGGGCCGCTGCAAGACCCAGCTCAGAGCGAGGCCGACCATGCTCCGCTTCGCCCGGCCGGCCGCTTGCCGCAGGCCCTCCACGATGCGGAAGCCGTGCTCGGTGAAATAGATGTCCTGGTGGCCCGGAATGACGTCGAACCTCGTCCCCCCGGGCACGGGATCGCCCT
>JBDRTC010000999.1:0-5949 GCA_043824335.1 Planctomycetota bacterium
CGGCCATGAGTGCCAGCTTGCGTTGTGTTGACGCGAGCGATGCGAATCGGTCGACCCGTCAAATGCGTCGATAGCGGACGCTCCGGCGACTTGGCGCTTTCTCTGCAGGCTGTCAAATAACATACTTGATCCCCAATCGTGCATGCAGGCCAGCCCCTTTGGATTCCTCGATTCCCGCGAGGGTTCGATCCGCAATTGCCCGCTGTTTCGTACCTTCCGGGAAGTGTTGCCTGTATCGCGTCTCAGCGCGGTGCCCTACGAAAAACAGACTGGCAACCAAAGAACCTATGATGCTGAGCAGAACTGCTAGCGCGAGAACGCCACAAGTCCACCAAGGGTGCAAATTCGTGAAATTACTAAGAAGGAGAAGGATCCCCGCGCCCGCCAATTGCGGGAAAATAACGCTACCGGCCACACACCCATCAAACGATTGCTCGTGGGACTCGATGATACTATTCAGTTGGGTCTCCACGTCCTGCCGCTCTTCCTCGGAAGCGCTGTCCGCGAGCTGTTTTCTTCTGCTGCAGCGCTCACACAGTCTGTCGTCCGAGGAAGGGGTGGATAGGCAGTCGCCGCACAGCAGCGCCGGTCGCGTCGTTCTGCCTGCGTCTCCGGATTCTGACAAGGCGACCGAAGCGAATGCCATCTTGTTGAACTGCCACCAGTCAGACCACTTCTGTGGATCCTGTTCCCCAAAGACGAACGACGTTCCTGTAATGCTCTCGAGAGAGGAAGTGGCCGCGCCACGGACTCCTTCATCAGGGTCTTCAAGGGCTGCGATGAGCCACTCGACAGCCCTGGGGCCCTCAGCTAGCGCCAATCCAGCCACGACGTTCTCTCTGATGAGGGGATCTTCGTTTCTGAATTCACGGCAGAGGATTGGCGTGGCATCGTCGATGCGTTCCAGCGCTTCTCGGGCATTCACCCTTATCGCCAGCTTCCAGCTGTCGGCAACTTCGCGATCGCGGAATCCTCTCTTGCGCATGCTCACCTCGTCACAGGTGTCGAGGCGTTGCGCGTCGCGGATAAGCTCGGCAAGGTGCAGGACCGCTTCGGAACGGAACTCGCTCGCCAGCGTTGCAGCGGCCCGCATTCCTTCGGTGCCAGCGGCTGAGCCCGGGCCTACCCATCTGCGTCTTGAATCGCCAAGAAGTCTCAACAGTTCTTTCATTCTTGCTGGGGGTTCTGGAACAATCCTTTTATCCTTCTGTTCTTTGAATCTCCTGGTCATTTCCTGCGAACTTCCCTCGGCAGGTTGTACTTCGCCATCGCTGCGGGAGTTCTCTTTCGATCCAGATTCTTTGAATCGCGTCCTGGTAATTCTCAGAAGGCGAACGATGTCTGCGTGACCAGCCTGGTGGGCCAGGTCGAGGGCTGTGTTCCCATCCAAGCGCTTGATGCCCTGATTAGCTTTTCGGACTAGTAACAGCCTCACTACGGATGCGTGTCCTTGGCAGGCCGCCCACATAAGCGGTGTCATCCCAGACGTATCGTAACGTGTGCGAAAAAAGCGGCAAAGGAGTCTGCACGCGGCCCACATGAGCGGCGTCATCTCAGATGCATCAGCGGAGTATTCCCTGGAGTTGACATCTACGCCCTGGTCCAATAACATCTTAACGGTTTCGAGATCGCCATCCTTCGCAGCTTGAATCAGGGGACTGGCAGCCGCTGCGTCCGCGTCTGGCTGGATTTCCTCTCCGCTGTTGCGTTGCGCCTGTTTCTCGACAATCGACTTCAATCGCTCGACTGGGTCCGATTTTGGTTGATCCATTGGTCTCCCCTTTATCTCTTGCTGCAGCATTGTGCGGAAAGGCCTGTTTCTGCTCGTTCTGTTGTGCAAAAGTGGGATAACGTCCTGGACGCGTTCGTCTCACATCCCGGCTGCCCGGCGAAGCTCGGGAGGCGAGGGAAGGCCAAGCTGATCGAACCGGATAACGGCCTCGCGGGCGTACTCACGCATCGTTTGGATATCTCCCGCTTGGTCGGTCACGATCGCCATGTTCGCATAACACTGGGCGATGCCTTTGACGTCACCCAACGGTTGTTTGATTGCCACAGCCTTCGTCCATAGATCGATCGCCTGCTGGTGGACACCGCGTTGGCTAGCGACAATGGCCAGTTCGGCGTAGCAGTTGCTGATTCCAAGCCTGTCTTGCAGTTGTTCGCATAAGGCGAGGTTCTTGTGGTAGAGCTCGGTTGCCACCTCCAAATCGCCTCGGTCGCAGGCCAGCATGCCTAACTGGCCGCAGCAGGTGGAGGCCCATTGTTTGTAGTCCAACTGCTCGAAGATCGACAGGGCCTTGTGGTGCAGGGTCGCTGCTTGGTTGGCGTCACCGCGATCTTCTGCGGCCAGCCCCATGGCGTAGTAGCATTCAGCCGTCTCCTGCTCGTTGCCCAGTGCTTTCCGGATCTTCAGGCTTTTTTCGTACAACTCCATTGCCTGATCGAGATCATTCCGAGCACTCGCCAGATTTCCCAGGGAGAGGTAGCAGGAGGCCATCGCCCCCTTGTTTTCCAGTCCAGCGAAGATATCCAAGGCCTTGTGCTGCAACTCCAACGCGATATCATGCGCGCCGAGGTCCTGGGCCAGGATACCCATGTTGTTGTAGCACTTGCCGACTCCATTCCGATCGTCCAACTCGTTGTAGAGAGTCAGGGCGTTGTGGTACGACTCAAAGGCCTCCTCGTGCGCTCCGCGCCGCTCGGCATCGGATCCAATCAGGCTGTGGCAATTGGCCATACCCGCTCTGTTACCCAACTCTGTATTGATCGCCAAGCTATGGCTGAAATACTTCGTGGCGTCGTCGCTATCGCCATTTTCACTGGCAAGCAAGCCCAGGTTGGTGTAGCACTTGGCAATTCCTGCTTTGTCGTCCAGCCGCTTGAAAATATCCAGAGCCTTCCGATGCGACCGCATGGCTTCGTCCAAGTCGCCACGTGCCCTGGCCACGGCGCCCATGCTGGTATAGTACGCCGCCAATCCTGCTTGATTGCCGAGTTCTCGGTGGATGTCTGCCGTTCTCCGGTACCAAGTCACGGCCTTGGCATACTCACCACGATGCAGGTCGAGGTTGCCGAGGTTGTGGTAGCAGCCGGCGACTCCGACTTTGTCGTCGCAATGGCGGTAGACATCGATTGCCTTTTTGTACCACGTGACGGCCTCGTCGTAAGCACTCCGCCGTTCTGCGTCGATCCCAAACTGGCTGTAGTAATGGCCGATCAGCGTAGCGTCTTTCGATTCTTGACAGACGGCGAAGGCCTTTCGGTACCACTGCTGCGACTCGTTAGAATGGCCACTTCTGCCGGCGACCGCACCCATACGCAGATAGCAGCTAGCCGCCCACGCATTCTCATCAAGATCCTCACCGCTGGTCGTGGCTTCTTGGAAGTGTTCCTTCTCTCCTTTCCAGTCTCCTCGGTCGCGGGCCAGAACACCCAGGTTGTGGTGGCATCCGGCCACGCCCAGCCGGTCATCGACCCGTTTGAAGACGGCCAACGCTCTGTTCGAGCAACGCTCGGCGTCGGGGAAATCGCCTCGCAAAATGCAGCCCGCTGCCAATCGCAGGAGGGCCCATGCGTGAGCAGTCTCCTCCTCCCGCAAAACCTCGCCCGGTATGGGCTTCCTATGTCGGAGAGGGCATGCTTGACTTGTCGACGTGGCACGGGCAGCTTCAAGAGCCTGGCACACCTGTCCGAAGTCCGTAGGACGATCTCCAGGATCCTTGGCCAGGCAATCCAGCATCAGGCCCGCCAGCACTTGCGGGATCTCTGGCCTGGCGCGACGAGGATCGGGAGGCGGAGTCTTGCAGTGGGCCATTCGAAGTTCACGCCAGGATGAGCCCGCAAACGGCCCTCCGTCGCAGAACAACTCGAACAGCATGATCCCGAACGAGTAGATGTCCGACTGCCCATACGCTTCGCCATCCCACTGTTCCGGTGGCATGTATTTCGGTGTGCCCACTGCCCCTTGCGTGACGCTGTGAACCAACTCGTCCTGCTGATCTCTCGGGCCGGCCTTGGTCGCATCCGGCTCCTTTAGCTCGAGCCGCTTGACCAGCCCAAAGTCACTGACCAGTGCCTTGCCATCAGAGGTCAACAACACGTTGCCCGGTTTCAAGTCGCGGTGGATGTGTCCCTTCTGATGGGCAAACTCCATCGCCCAGCAGACTTGAATGGCAATATCAAGGGCGCCGACCTGCGAAAGTGGGAGACCCGAGTAGATGCGATCGGCCAGGCTCCCGCCGTCACAGTAGTCCATGAAGATCGCCGGCCGGTAGTCGGTCGTCTGATCATCGCGTATGTCGAAGGCGTGCACGATATGAGGGTGGATCAGTCCAATCCAGGTTTCCGCCTCCTTGGCAAACCGCTTGCGGGCGTCTTCATCGTCGACGAACCTGCCAAAGGGCATCTTGACGGCTACGTCGCGATGGGTGGCCGTATCGTAGGCCAGATAGACAATCCCCATACCACCGCACCCTAGGACGCGGCGCACTTGGAACACCTCACCCAGCATCTTGCCCGTGGGAAGGATCGGTGGGGAACGAAAAGGAGCAAGCTGGTCCTGCGAGACGAACAGCTCCGCTAACTCGTCGGCAAACTCGGGATACCGATCCAGCCAATCCTGCCGGTCCAAAACCTTGCCGGCTTCAACGGCTTCCAGATACGCCGCGATGACTTCATTCAGTCGCCGCTCACGTTCCGATGAGTTGTTCTGATCGGAAGTCATGACCTGCGTCTGTCCTATTCCGGTTCGACAAGTTCTTCACGCAACTTGTTTAATCCACGGTAGAGCAAACCCGCCACGGCGGTCTTCGTCTTGCCCATTTGGTCTGCCGTATCGATCAGAGACAGTCCCTGCAAATGATGGTATTCGACCGCCATCCGTTGATCTTCCGGCAAGCTTTCGAGTGCCTCAGCCAGTTGCGCCAGATTCTCGTTTCTGACAGCAGCTCCGCTGGGAGATGTCCCCTTGGCCGCCAGCAAATTGTGCAAGCGAGCCGAAGATTGCTCCAGGCTAGTGTCAAGGGAACGCTCAAGTTCTTTATCGCGAGTCTGTGTCTGGTACGTACGAATTTCATCGATCAGCCTGTATTTGAGGATCCGGCGAAGCCACCTCAGTTGGGCGGACTCACTGCCGTCTCGAACTTTGCTGTAGTCTCGGTTGGCCTCGTAAAGCGTCTGGTTCACGACGCCCGACGGATCGACCTTGGCTTGAAAGCGGCGATCTAATTCTTCCCTGGCTAAGCGGGTCAAATACGCTCGATACTTCTCCAGTTCCGGGTTTGGCCCGTTTTTCTTGGGATCCATAATGGTCGCCTACCGGTCTAAGCGTGAGTTCTTTGGAAACAAAGCGCGCGAAAGATAACTTTTTCTTGGAAGGTAACGACGCACACAGAAGGCGCATTTCTGAGCAGACTATACCACGGATGAGATGCTCTCTGCAGCAGCTCAGCATGCATCGCGTCACTTAGACACCCCCCTGGGTAGGCATAGGCTCCCTTCCGCAGATCATCGCATTGTTGATGCAATCGCTTAGTGTCACCAGCTGCGATAGCCCAGGACTGGCGTACTCCAGGCGGACGACGTTTTACGCCGCTTGGGCCACAGCGTTTGGAGAACTTCGGAAACAAGGCAAGAAATCCGGTTTTCGCGCGCCAAACGCCCGAAGTTTCAACGCTTAGTATCGTAGCTCGTGAGGTCGGCAAGAAAGGTCTGGCCGTTGAAAATGGCCGAGAGCGCGTAGTCCTAAATGAGCTCTGGGAGGCAAGACAATGAACAAACCGAAAGCCGGCAAGCCAAATAGGAACGAGCGATGACCCGTCCGTCATTTCAGCCGTTTCTTGAAGAATCTTCAAATGGCGTGAGGCGATCCGGCTGCAGATTACGCATTGTAGGTAGCGGGATTGAGTTCGAACTTGGAAAGGAGCACTTCGATGGCAGATTGGTGGA
>JBDRTC010001000.1:0-3283 GCA_043824335.1 Planctomycetota bacterium
GGCCGCGTGGCCGGAACGATCGGGCTGGGGGCGGCCGCCGCCGCATCGGGCGGGGAGGCCGCCGGCGGGCAGGGTGAGTTGCCTCGCCGCGTGCTGGGGAGGACCGGGCTTTCGGTGACCTGTCTGACTTTGGGAACGGCCCCCTGCGGCATCGCCAAGTCGATCTCCCCCAAGGAGGTGGCCGACGTCGTCAACGCGGGCTTGGACCTGGGCATCAACTTCGTCGATACGGCGGAAAGGTACGGGAATGCCGAGGAGGGCGTTGGCCTGGCGCTGGGGGCGCGCCGCAAGGACATCTTCCTGGCCACCAAGGTCTGGGCCGACACGGTCGAGGACGCCGAAGAGAAGCTGGCCGGCTCGTTTAAGAATCTGAAGACCGACTACGCCGACCTCCTCTATTTTCACCACCTCGGCGACCGCGACGTAAAGCGGGCCCGGGACCCCGACTGCGTGTTCACCTGGCTCTTGAAGCAGAAGGAGGCCGGAAAATGCCGCTTCGTGGGCATCTCCGGCCACAACCTGCCCGGGCGGTTCGCCCCGTTTTTGGAGACCGGCGACGTCGACGTGATCATGGTGGCCCTGAATTTCGGGGATCGCCACACCTACAACTTCGAGGAAACCGTGCTGCCGATTGCCCGGGAGCACGATGCCGGCGTGGTCGCCATGAAGGTTTACGGGGCCCCCAGTCCGAAAACAGGCAGTTGGGGGAATCCCGAGGCGAAACCGAACGTCGGCGAGGAGAACTTGGAGCTGGCCGTCCGGTACGCGCTCGGCCTGCCGGGCGTGGCGACCGTGAATCTTGGGGTGCACACGATCGAGCAGCTCCGCCAGAACGTGGAGATCGTCAAGCGTTTCCAGCCGCTCGGGGCCGAGGAAGAGGCGAAGCTGGCTGACCTGGGCCGGCAGTTTGCGGCCGACTGGGGGGAGCATTTTGGCCCGGTTACGGAAGAGCCGGCCTGAGAGCCCGGCGCTCGGGGTGGTCTGTCCGGAGTTAGTTTGTGGGCGGGACTTGGCACTGGCGAGACGCCAGTGCCACCCAATTCACACTCCTGGGATTGACAGACGACTCGCGGCCCGAGTCGTCGGGCGTCCGGTAAAGGGCTTTTCGTGTTAGTCTGGAGAAGCGTTAGGGAAGAATTGGGCGTCGAGCCGGTAGTTGGAAGTTTCTTGCGAATATTTTTCGAGGTCTGGTTGACAGGTGTCGAAATAGGGCTAAAATGCCTGCTGGTCGGTTGGTTTGCCGCTTCCAGCGTAGACTGTTCGGCCGCATTTGATCTTTGGCAATTTGGTAGCGAGTGTGTCACTTGCCCCGTTAAATCAGCCAGTGCAAGACTGGAGAGATTGGGTATTGGTCCCCCTGACCTGGGGGCTGGTATCCTGGGTAAACCTTTCTCGATTTGGGTGATAATCTGCGACAGTCGGCGAGCGGGGGGCTTCGGCCCCTGGTGAGTCGGCGTTGCGGTAAGCCTATAGTACAATTGAAGGGTTTGATCCTGGCTCAGAATGAACGTTGGCGGCGTGGATTAGGCATGCAAGTCGTGCGAACTTGGGGAGGTATCTGTGGAAGCTTCGGCCGAAGCAGGTGCGGGCCTCCCCGAGGGCAGCGGCGAAAGGGAGAGTAACGCGTGGATCACCTACCCCTGGGTTCGGGATAGCTGCGGGAAACTGCAGGTAATACCGGATAACGTCTCCGGACCAAAGGTGCGATTCCGCCTGGGGATGGGTCCGCGTCCTATTAGCTTGTTGGTGGGGTAACGGCCTACCAAGGCAACGATGGGTACCGGGCGTGAGAGCGTGGCCCGGCTCACTGGGACTGAGACACTGCCCAGACACCTACGGGTGGCTGCAGTCGAGAATCTTCGGCAATGGGCGAAAGCCTGACCGAGCGACGCCGTGTGCGGGATGAAGGCCTTCGGGTTGTAAACCACTGTCAGAGGGGATGAAATGCCAGGGGGTTCTCCCCCTGGTTTGACAAATCCTCAGAGGAAGTACGGGCTAAGTTCGTGCCAGCAGCCGCGGTAACACGAACCGTACAAACGTTATTCGGAATTACTGGGCTTAAAGGGTGCGTAGGCGGCTCGGTAAGTTGGGTGTGAAATCCCTCGGCTCAACCGAGGAATTGCGCTCAAAACTGCCGGGCTTGAGGGAGACAGAGGTGAGCGGAACTTGCGGTGGAGCGGTGAAAAGCGTTGATATCGCAAGGAACACCAGTGGCGTAGGCGGCTCACTGGGTCTCTTCTGACGCTGAGGCACGAAAGCTAGGGGAGCGAACGGGATTAGATACCCCGGTAGTCCTAGCTGTAAACGATGAGCACTGGGTCGGAGAACCCCCCATAGTTTTCCGGCCGTAGCGAAAGTGTTAAGTGCTCCGCCTGGGGAGTATGGTCGCAAGGCTGAAACTCAAAGGAATTGACGGGGGCTCACACAAGCGGTGGAGGATGTGGCTTAATTCGAGGCTACGCGAAGAACCTTATCCTGGGCTTGACATGTGCGGATGTGCCGCCTGAAAGGGATGGCATTGCCTTCGGGTGAAACGTACACAGGTGCTGCATGGCTGTCGTCAGCTCGTGTCGTGAGATGTCGGGTTAAGTCCCTTAACGAGCGAAACCCTTGTCACTAGTTGCCAGCGAGTAATGTCGGGGACTCTAGTGAGACCGCCGGTGTTAAACCGGAGGAAGGTGGGGATGACGTCAAGTCCTCATGGCCTTTATGTCCAGGGCTGCACACGTCCTACAATGGCGCGCACAAAGGGAAGCGAACCTGCGAGGGTAAGCAAATCCCAAAAAACGCGCCTCAGTTCGGATTGCAGGATGCAACTCGCCTGCATGAAGCCGGAATCGCTAGTAATCGCGGGTCAGCATACCGCGGTGAATGTGTTCCTGAGCCTTGTACACACCGCCCGTCAAGCCACGAAAGTGGGGGGCCGCCGAAGTCGCCGAGCTAACCCGTAAGGGAGGCAAGCGCCGAAGCGGAACTCCGCGATTGGGACTAAGTCGTAACAAGGTAGCCGTAGGGGAACCTGCGGCTGGATCACCTCCTTTCTAAGGATGATTAGAACGACGCCGATGGCGACATCTGCGTCGAAACCATGTGGGGCCAGTCCTTGTGCTGGTGGGCAAGATCTACACACACCCTTCTCCTCGCGGCTCGCCGCGGGGAGAAGATCGCTGCCAGATTCATAGCCAGGCCCGGCCGGGTCCATACCCGCGCCGGGCTGGCTTTTTTGTAGGGACCAGGGGCAGAGATCAAGGGCCAGACCTCCTGCCGCTTATTGATCAATTCC
>JBDRTC010001001.1:0-7891 GCA_043824335.1 Planctomycetota bacterium
CTACTTCATCCTTCTCTTCCTACACCATCACGTCGGCGAACTCTTTTCGCAAGAGTTCGAGGCTCTTTCGGCCTTGGGCCCCGTCGACGACCGCGTTCAGGCGCACCTCGCTGGTGCTGATCATGTCGACGTTGATGCCCGCGTCGGCCAGCGACTGGAACATCCGGGCGGCCACGTTGGTGTGGCTCCGCATGCCGGTGCCGGAGATCGACAGCTTGGCCACCTTGGGGGAGCTGGTCGGCGCGAGAGACCCGAACCCCTCGGCCAGGACGGTCGCCAACCGGACGCTCTCCCGGAGATCTTTTCCGGGCACCGTGAAGCTGAGATTGGCGCGCCCTTCCCGCCCCACGCTCTGGACGATCATGTCGACCACGATCCCGTTTTCCGCAATCTCGTCGAACACCTGGGCGGCCAGGCCCGGTGTGTCGGGCACGCCGAGCATCGTCACTCGCGACTGGGATTCGTCCAGCGTGATGTCCTCGATGATCAGGCCCTCCATCCGCTCGATCCTGCGGACAATGTCGGCCGACGCGCGGGTTGTGGAGGTTTCCGCCGCACCAGCTATTCGGATTGCATCCTCAGGCGGTTCCGCGTCCAGCGCGAACGTTTCGTGTACCGCCCGCAACGCTTCCAGCGCGTGCTCGCGCGACACCAGCACCGAGATCTTGATTTCGCTGGTGGTGATCATGAGGATGTTGATGCCCTTCTCGGCGAGCGCGCGGAACATCCTCTCGGCCACGCCCGGCTGAGTCGCCATCCCCAAACCCACGACCGAGATTTTCGACACGTTGTCGTCGTAGTTGTAGCCTTCGGCCCCCACTTCCTGGGCCCCTTCCTCGACGGCCCGCCGCGTGGCCGGGAGGTCGTCGTAGAGCACCGTGAAGGAGATGTCGGTCTGGCCCTCGGCGGCCACGTTCTGGACAATCATGTCGGTCACGATATTCTTGGCGGCGATCTTGGAAAAGATCGTTATTGCGGCCCCCGGACGGTCGGGCACGCCGAGCACCGTCACCCGGGCTTCCTTCTTCACCAGCGCGGCACCGCAGACCGCCTGACCGGCGACCTCCGGCACGGCCGCAATGATCGTGCCGGGGTTGTCGCTGAAGCTGCTCCGCACGTGAACCGGCACCGAGAACTTCTTGGCGAATTCGATCGACCGGTTGTGCATCACGCCCGCCCCCACGCTGGCCAGCTCGAGCATCTCGTCGTAGCTGATCCGCCGCACGCGACGGGCCTCGGGCACGACGCGCGGGTCGGTCGTGTAGATGCCGTCGACGTCGGTGTGGATTTCGCAGCTCTCGGCGCCCAAGACCGCCGCCAGCGCAACGGCCGTCGTGTCGCTCCCGCCTCGTCCCAGCGTGGTGATCTCCAGCGCCTCGTCGACTCCCTGAAACCCGGCGGCGATCACGATCTTTCCCGCCTCCAGGGCCTGGCGTATCCGCTCCGCGGAGATCGACCGGATCCGGGCCTTCGTGTGCGTGCTGTCGGTGACGATCCCCATCTGGGCGCCGGTCAGACTGATCGCCTCGTGGCCGAGCGAATGGATCGCCATCGCCATCAGGGCCACGGAAACCTGCTCGCCGGTCGCCAAGAGCATGTCCATTTCCCGGGCGGGCGGCTCGTCGGTGATCTCGCGGGCCAGCCCAACCAGCATGTCCGTATTCGTGCCCATCGCGCTGACGACCGTCACCACCTGGTGGCCCTCCTTGTGCGCGCGGATCGCCTTTCTTGCCGCGGCCAGGATCTTTTGGCTGTCGGCCACGCTCGTGCCGCCGAATTTTTGGACGATGATCGACATGGGGTTGGAAGGGGGCAGAGGACAGAGGTCAGGGATCAGGGATCAGGAAAGAAGGGGTTCAAGTAACGGCGTTTCGCCGACTGGGCCGTCGTGCCGACGGCCGCTAAACGGCGGAATCCACCCTCCAGCATTCGTCGCTCTTCTATTCATCATTCATCATTCATCATTCATCATTCATCATTCATCATTCATCATTCATCATTCAGCGTTCAGCGTTCAGCCGGCGTCCAAGAAATGCGCCATCAGTCTCCAGCCCTCTTCGAACACGCGGTCCGACTTGGCCGCGGTGGGGTCATCGTAGCTGGTGGCGCCGTCCGGCTCGATGCCCTGGCCGGCGATCGTCCAGGGGACGAATCCGTGACTATGGGTCTTGGTCCTTAGCGGCGTGGCATGGTCGGGTGAAACCAGGATGCGGTACTCCCCGCGACGTTTCAGGGCCTCCACCACCGGGGCGACGATGTGCCGATCGATCTCCTCCAGGGCTTTGACCTTGGCCGCAACGTCGCCTTCGTGCGACGCCTCGTCGGTCGCCTCCACGTGGACGCACACCAAATCGACGTCCTCAAGCGCGTCGACGGCGTGACGGCCCTTGGCGGCGTAGTCGGTGTCGAGGTATCCGGTCGCCCCGGGCACTTCGATCCGGCGCCAACCCAACAGCACGGCCAGACCGCGAAGCAGGTCCACCGCCGTAATCATCGCCCCCTGCTTGCCGTACCGCTCACGAAACGGTTGCAGCCGCGGCGCGCTCCCCTGCCCCCAAAGCCAGACGTTCGTGGCCGGCAGCTTTCCCTCCTTCTTCCGGGCCGCGTTCACCGGGTGGTCTTGAAACACGGCCACGCTTTGGCTCATCACCTCGTTCAACAGGTCGCTTCCCGGACCGCGAGGGTAGTCGTCGAGCACCGATTTGTCGGTGAGGTCGTGGGGCGGCGTGGTGCGCGTGTCGGGCGAAAACGGGACGGTTCGGCCCGAGCTGCGGAAAACCAAGAGATTGCGATAGCTCACGCCCGGATAGAACTCGATATGCTCCGAGCCAAGCTCCTCCTGGACGGCCGCGATCAGCCCGGCCGCCTCGGCCGTGGAAATGTGCCCGGCGGTGAAGTCTCGCATCGATTGGTTTTCGATCGTCACCAGATTGCAGCGCACGGCCCAGTCGTCGGGTCCCAACTCGATCCCCTGGGCGGCCGCTTCGAGCGGAGCCCGACCGGTGAAATGCTCCAGCGGGTTGTATCCGAGAAGGCTCAAGTTGGCCACGTCGGAGCCCGGCGGAAGCGACTGGGGCACGTTGCTCGACCGTCCCACCACGCCCGACCGAGCCACCGCGTCCATGGCCGGCACGTTGGCCGCCTCCAAGGGCGTCTTCCCGTCCAGCGATTCCTGGGGCTCGTCGGCACAGCCATCAGGTATGATGATCGCATACTTCATCATTCAGCATTCAGCATTCAGCATTAGTCCCTCACTCTCATCCGCACCGTATCGGCGTGGACGAACGGCAACTGGTCGATCTGGTCGGTGGCCTCTGTCATGGCGCCTTCGGGCGCCGAATGGGTCATGATGACCAGGGGGACCACGTTCCCGTTCTTTTCCGCCGTTTCGTGCTGGATCACCGAGGCGATGGAAATGTCGTGCCGGCCCAGGATCCCGGCCACCCGGGCGAGCACGCCGGGACGGTCTTCAATGTTCAGTCGCAGGTAGAAGCGTCCCGGGATCTTGGCCGGGTCCCGCGCCGCGACCGGGGCTTCCGGCTCGGCGGACCAGAGTCCCAGGGTCCGGAAGGTGATCGCCGTGCGGCCCACGACGGTGTCGATCAGATCGGCCACCACGGCCGAGGCGGTGGGCATTTGCCCCGCCCCAAGCCCGTGGAAGAAAACGCGACCCACCGCGTCGCCAACCACCCGAATCGCATTGTACGCCCCTCGAACCTCGGCCAGCGGCGTGCCGTGCCGCACCAGCGTGGGCGAGACGTGCAACTCCAGGCCCTCGGGTACCAATTCGGCCACTGCCAAGAGCTTGATACTGTACCCCAACTCCTTGGCATATCGCAGGTCGGCCACGTCGACCGTATCGATCCCCGTTCGGGGGATTTCCCTCCAGCCCACGCGAGCACCGAAGGCCAGATGCGCCAGGATGGCCAATTTTTGCGCCGCGTCGCTGCCGTCGACGTCCATGGTCGGATCGGCCTCGGCGTATCCCCGCTCTTGGGCCTCGGCGACCGACGCTGCGTAGTCCGTGCCCTGCTCCTCCATTTGAGTCAGGATGAAATTGCTCGTGCCGTTGAGGATCGCGTGGACCGACTGGATCTGGTTCGCCGAGAGGCATTGGCCGATGGCCGCGATGATCGGAATTCCCCCGGCCACCGAGGCCTCGAACGCGATCGAGCGGCCCAGTTGCCGGGCGCGGTCGAAAAGCTCGGGCCCGTGCTCGGCCAAGAGGGCCTTGTTGGCGGTGATCACGTCCTTGCCCGACTCCAGAAGCTCCAGCATGATCGTTCGGGCCGGTTCGAGACCTCCGATCAACTGGACCACCGCACTGATTTGGGGATCCCCGGTCACTTCCGAAAGGTCGTCGGTCAGGAGCCCTCGGGGCAAGGTCACGTTGCGGGGCCGAGTCAGGTCCTTGTCGACGACCCGGGCAAGTTCCACCCGCTTTGCAGCGTGCCGGGATATGCGGTCCGCGTGCTCCACCAGCAGCCGGGCGACCCCCGACCCGATGGTTCCGAATCCGACGATGGCGACCTTGGCACGGTCCATGACGCAACCCACGTTACGGCAAGAAAGACAACGGTAATCCGCTATCCTAGGATACCTTGTCGCCCGGCGTCAAGCGCCGCCTGTCCCCGCGCCGGACCCGCTTGCAGAAATCGCCCGATCGGCGATACTGGGCTGGCCGTCTTGTCCTGGAATCGCCGGGACCGGATTCTTGACTCGACCAAGGAGTTCCCATGGAACCCAACGCGCATGCTTTTTTCGAGGAGCTCCTGGAAACACCAAGCCCCTCCGGCTTCGAAAGCCCTTTGCAGCAGGTGGTCCGGGTGTATGCGGCCGAGTTCGCCGATGAAGTGACTACCGACGTTCACGGCAACGTGATGGCGATCAAGAACCCCGGCGCGCCGATGCGGGTGATGCTGGCCGGACATAGCGACCAAATCGGGCTGATCGTCTGCCACATCGACGACAAGGGGTTCCTCTACATCCTTGCCATCGGAGGCTGGGACCCGCAAATGCTCATCGGTCAGCGCATGGTCATTTGGACGGAAAACGGCCCCGTTGTCGGCGTGATCGCCCGAAAACCCATCCACCTGCTCAGCGAAGAGGAACGCAAGCAGGTGCCGAAACTCAAGGACCTTTGGCTCGACATCGGAGCGACCGACAAGGAAGAGGCCGAGAAGATGGTCCGGATCGGCGACCCGGTTACGGTGGAACTCACCGTCCAGGAGATGCCCAACCGCCGAGTGGCCGCCCCGGCGATGGACGACAAATGCGGCCTTTGGGTGGTGATGGAGGCGCTCAGGCGGGCAGACCCCGAGAAGCTCCAGTGTTCGCTTTACGCCGTTTCGACCGTGCAGGAAGAAGTCGGCCTGCGCGGGGCCCGAACCAGCGCGTTTGGGATCGATCCGCACGTCGGAGTGGCGGTCGACGTGACCCACGCCACCGACTGCCCCACGATCGAGAAGAAGGAGGAAGGCGACGTGAGCCTGGGCAAGGGGCCGGTCATTTATCGCGGGCCGAACATGAACCCCAAAGTGGTCGAGCGACTCCTCCGGGTCGCCGACGCGAACGAGATTCCCTACCAGTTGGCTGCCAGCGGCAAGGCCACGGGCACCGACGCCAACTCGATCCAGGTCAATCGCGCCGGCGTCGCCACCGGGCTGGTCAGCATCCCCAACCGCTACATGCACAGTCCGGTTGAGATGATCTCGCTGGACGACATCGACCGCGCCGCCGACCTCTTGGCCCGGTTCGCCGAAAGTCTTCCCGCAGATGCCGAGTTTACGCCGTAGACGGCCCTCCCTGCCAAGATGGCATGCACGCGGGAGAATCCACTTCGGTACGCGGGGGAAGCCGGGCGAAAGAGATCGGCGTAACGTGTTTTCGTGAAATACCTTATGTCTCCAAATTTCCCGTTGGCACGCCGCTTGCTATTCTGAGAGCAAAACTGTCCGCAACTGCCGAACGGGGTCGCGGTGTACGAGTGTCGCGGTAAGCGAGCTACCGCCTTCGGAAGGTTTGCCGCTGGCAGCCGCTGGGCGAGATTCCAATATGCCTGCAACAGGAGGAAACCGCTGTGGCAAAACAGATGGTCTTTGAGGACGAAGCCCGGCAGTCGCTGGCCGCCGGCGTATCGAAGGTGGCCCGGGCCGTGAAGAGCACGCTCGGCCCCCGCGGCCGAAATGCCGTGCTGGACAAGGGCTGGGGGGCCCCCAAGGTCACCAAGGACGGGGTCGCGGTGGCCGAGGACATCGATCTGGACGACCCCTACGAAAACCTGGCCGCCCAATTGCTCAAGGAAGCGGCGAGCAAGACGAACGACGCGGCGGGCGACGGCACAACCACCGCGGCCGTGTTGGCCGAGGCGATCTACCGAGGGGGCCTCAAGATGGTGGCCGCCGGCGCCGACCCGATGTCGCTCTTTCGCGGCATCCAGAAGGCGACCGATGCCGTGATCGCTGAAATCCGCAAGATGTCCCAGAAGGTCGACGACAAGAGCAAGAAAGAGATCACCCAGATCGCCACGATCGCCGGAAACAACGATGCCTCGATCGGCGCCGTGCTCGCCGAGGCGTTCGTCAAGGTGGGCAAGGACGGCGTGATCACCGTCGAAGAGAGCAAGCAAGCCGAAACCTACGTCGAGGTCGTCGAGGGAATGCAGTTCGACCGCGGCTATCTCTCTCCCCATTTCGTGACCGATCAAGAGAACCAGGTTTGCGAACTGGAGAATTGCCTGGTTCTGATTTACGAAGAGAAGATCTCGAACGCCAAGAACCTGGTTCCGCTGTTGGAGGCCGTCAGCAAGGCGAACAAGCCGCTGTTGATCATCGCCGAAGACATCGAGGGCGAGGCGCTGGCGACGTTGGTGGTCAACAAGATGCGGGCGATCGTCAGCGCGTGTGCGGTGAAGGCCCCCGGCTACGGCGACCGGCGAAAAGCCATGCTCGGCGACATCGCCACGGTGACCGGCGGCCAGGCGATCTTCAAAGACCTGGGCGTCGAGCTCGATTCGGTCAAGCTCTCCGATTTGGGGAAGGTCAGGAAGGTCGTGGTCGATTCCGACAATACCACGATCGTCGGCGGAGGCGGAAGCAAGGCGGCCATCGACGGGCGCGCCGATCAGATCCGAAAGGAAATCGAGACCACCACCAGCGACTACGACCGCGAGAAGCTCCAGGAGCGGCTGGCCAAGATCGCGGGCGGGGTTGCCCAGATCAACTGCGGGGCGGTCACGGAAACCGAAATGAAGGAACGCAAGGCCCTCCTGGAAGACGCCCGCGCGGCAACCCAGGCCGCGCTGGAGGAAGGGATCGTTCCCGGCGGCGGGGTGGCTTTGTTGCGATGCGCCAAAGCGCTCAAGAAGCTCGACCTCTCGGGCGACGAGGCTTTGGGGGCGAAGATCGTCGCGGACGTTCTCGATGCCCCCATGCGGGCCATCGCTCAAAATGCCGGTCGCGACGGTGCGGTCGTCGTCAATAGGGTCGGCCGGATGAAGGGCAAGAACGACGGCTACGACGCCGAAAAAGACGCCTACTGCGATTTGGTTGAGGCCGGCATCATCGATCCCGCCAAGGTGGTCCGGGTCGCGATCGAAAACGCCGCCAGCGTGGCAGGGCTTCTCCTGACCACCTCCTGCCTGGTGACCGAAATTCCCAAGAAAGAGGAAGCGCCGGCTGGTCCGGGCCCGGATGGCATGGGCGGCGGCATGGGTGGCATGGGCGGAGGCATGGGTGGCATGGGCGGAGGCATGGGTGGCATGGGCGGCATGGGGGGCTTTTGAACGCTTTCGGTTAAGCCGGCGCCGCGCCTTGTGTCGCCGGGGAATGACGAGCACGTAACCAATCCAAGATCGAGTTATCCGTCATTGAGGGGAATCAGACTATGAAGA
>JBDRTC010001002.1:0-7424 GCA_043824335.1 Planctomycetota bacterium
ACCTCCCGGTAGCCGGCGACGGCGAGCCGTTTTCCGTCCGGGCTGAAGGCGACGGCCGAAGCGGGCGTCGACGGGCCGAACGGCACCACGCACTCCACCGACTTCGGGGCCGCCGCGGTGATCGGGACCGCCAACGACTGCTTCTGGGGCTGGGCTCCGCGGCACGCGCCGCCGCGGGCACGCCAAACGACAGCCAAAGCCCCAGAGAAGCGACAACCGCAGCGCCGAACACTCGTTCGATGTTCATCCCGAAGAACCCTTTTCAATGGTCGTGGCCGATCTACATAATCTCGGTGAGCATTCCCCCGCTCTGAATGTTGCCGGAGGCGGTGGGGGTCACGTAGGCCACGCAGCCGTGCGGGTGTGGCAGCTTTCCCGTGGGATCGATGCCCAAGAGCGTATACATGCTGGCGTTGAGGTCCCACGGGTAGACCGGGCGGTCCTTGGGCTGCTCGCCTTTGTCGTCGGACGAGCCGACGACCACTCCTCCCTTGAACCCGCCACCGGCAACGACCGCGGGATCAACAGGTCCCCAGTGGTGGGGTCCGCCGTCCCACGGAGGATTCGGGTCGACCTTGGGGGTTCTACCGAACTCGCCGAACCAGGTGACGATTGTGCTATCGAGCAGTCCCCTCTGGGCCAGGTCCTCCAAGAGTGCGGCGAAGCCTTGGTCCAGCGGCGGCAGCAGACGCTTCATCGCGCCGAAGTTGTCGCGGTGGGTATCCCATCCACCCGAGTTGACGGTGACGAAGGGAACGCCCCGCTCCACCAGCCGGCGAGCCAGGAGGCAAGACTGGCCGAAATGGTTACGCCCGTACTTCTCCCGGAGCTCGTCCGTCTCTTCCGACATGTCGAACGCCTTTTTGGCGTCGCCCAAGAGCAGGCCGTAGGACCTTTCCTGGAAGGAATCCATCGCTTCGAAGGACTTGTTGTTCTCCATATCCTTGGCAAGCGAATCGACGGCCTCTAGGCCGACTTCAACAACCTGGGCCGTTTTTTTGCCAATTGCGTCGCCCCTTAATCTGAAGTATTCGGGCTGGAATCCTGACACGTACGGGGGGCGTCTCGCGGCTTCTGCGTGCCGGGCGGGACAGATCGGGGCACCATTTCCGGGCAAGGCGGCGATCCGGCGGGCGATTCCTTTCGGTGCGATCTCCTCCCGCGCAAACCGACGCGGCCTCAATCCGCCTTGTCCAGCTTGAGGTAGTCCAGGCCGAACATATGGCTCTTGACCGCCTCGGGATTGGCGCCGACGATCTCGACCTCCAAACGGTTCATCCCCTCTTTTAGGGTGAACCTGCCGAGGTCCAAGAGATCGTGGCTGACTTGCGGGGAAAACCGGTCAAATCGGGTCCCGTTTGACCACACTGTAGACGCAGGGAGCAAGGTGGAAGGAGAGCGGCAGCATCCTGGACTTCTGCAAAAGTCCAGTTAGAAGTCGATCCGAAGCCGGGTGCCCAGCGCGGTAAAGTGGCCGTCGGTGAAGCCGCCCACGGGTTCGTGGTCTTCGATATCCCCGTAGATCGCGTTGAACTGAAGCGCGGCGTGTGGATTGAAGTACCACACGAGCGCGAAGGTCAAATTGTTCTCGATCCCTCCGCGAATGTCTTCATCCGTCAAATCGAGATACGAATAGCGGAGAGCCACCTGCCACGCCCCCCAACCCGGCCCGGCTCCGCCGCGAGCCCGGTTTACCAATGAGCAATTGCTGAAGGGCGTTACGCGGCCGATCGTACCGCTGCGGCGATCGTAGGGAACGTGCTCTCCGGTCAGCATGTAGGCCATGTAGACGTAAGCGCCGTGGAAGAAGAGGTCCGGACCGGTGCCGGGGGTCGTGCCGTCGCGCTCGAGCCAATTGGCTTGATATTCCCCCACGACCTGCAGAGGGCCCGCGTTGAAGATGGTCTCCAGGCCGAGGATCTCGTACCAATCGGCGCCGGCAATCGGTCCGGTGTCCAACCACCGCTCGTCGGAGCGCAGCTCCGATCGCGTGCGGAACCGCCCTAGGTTTGCGTTGGTGTCGAGCGGGTTGGCGTCGCCGTCGGGGCGGGCGAACATGCCGGCGACGGCCCAGTGGAAGTACGTGCGGCCGTCGCACACCTCGTCGTACCAGGGGCTGCCGGCCAGGCGCAGGTTGAAGCTCATCTGCCGGGAGTCGCCGATGATCTCGCCGTCGTCAGCCATGTTTTCCAGGGCGTAGAAGCCGTATCTCCAGTTGTACACCTCGTCTGCCGAGACGCCGTAGGACGCGATGCCCACCCGGCGGGCGTCCTCGTTAAACGCTTCGACCACCAGCGGCCGCTCCATGAAAACGTTGAACCGGCTGCTGTTCAAGTGGTCCAGGCCCAGCGGACGTTTCTGGTTACCGACCAGGAGCGTTCTCAACAGCGGCAGATCCTTGAAGCCGATGTACACGTCTTTCATCTGCGGGTCTTCCGGACTGCCGAAGTCGATCTGCATGCGGTATTCCATGTTGTCGAAAATGTCGCCCTCAAACCGCAGCCGAATCCGCCGGAAGAAGACCCGGTCCTCCGGGTCCACCCCGGTAAGCGGGTTTTCAAAGAATCGGATTCCCTCGCTTTCGTCCGCAAAGGACCAGGAATCGAGGTGGATTCGCCCATTGATCTTGAGAGTGACCGGCTCTTTCGGCTCCTCGCGGGGACGGATCGATTCGAGTTCCGCAATCCTCTGCTCGGCCACCTGCAAACGCTGAACGAGGGCCTCGGAATCGACGGCATAGCCCGGTTGCTGCGCATGCAGAACGGGGATGCTCGCGTGAACGGCCGCTCCAACGAGCAAGGTGTGCGTCAGCAAGGAGCCTCGGAGAACGTTCATCAAGGGCCTCCCCCAGGTAATCCAAGAAGCTTGTGAGACAAAGAGGGCGAAAAACGCGGGGCGCGGTGATTCGGGTCCCGTGGGTGTCATCGGTTATTCCGGAAGCAGCGGTTCATTAGCTTTGAGCGAACTCTTCCGCGTGCTCCAAGTGGACGTGCGGGTCGGGTAGTCCGCGGGCTCTGGCGAGCTTTTGCGGGTCGGGATGACCCGAGGCTTCCCTTCCGCCCATTGACTCGCCGGCTTGGGCAACTAACCTGATGTGAGTCTCGTTCGGGAGGATTGCGCAGCGCCTGTGGGAGTTTCGGCCGCTACATCTCGCCTACCGTCGACACGGAAGGCGCGGCTACAGGCTGCTCGAGGCAATCCGGGAAGATGAAGATAGTAGTAGGAGACGCTTCGTGTCTGAGGACAACCACGCATCACAACAAGAGGAAGGTGCGGCCGAGGGCGGTTCGCGCTGGCGCGAACTCCACACGACCGAGGACTACTGGGCCATCTGGTTGGGTTTGGCGATTATTGTGATTGGGTTACTCGTCTTTCTGCTTCGCCCGCCTGAGGGTATGAAAGAAACGATCGAAGAGTCCAACGCGACCATGGCAAAGGAAGCGGAGGGGGCGCCGTTTTCGACCGTCGCATGGTACCGGGCCAGGGACGCGAAGGAGAAACTCAAGGCAACCAGCGGCGACCTGCCGGCGGCCATTAAGAAATACCTTGGCAAGCCCCACGGGTGGACGACGAACCCGATCGAGGCCTTCGTGGTGACCGACGCGCGGGCTGCCGAGAAGAAGGCGACCGCCCAGGGGAAACATGACGCGGCGAAGGAGAACGCCGACAAGCTGAAGGCCGAGGCGCAGGCTGCGGAGGACGAGGCGCGGGCGGCCGGCTTCAAGGACAACGCACTCAACGACAGAGCCGAAACGGCCATCATGGAGTGGCGAGCCGGCGAGCGCGCGGCTTCTTCAGCTTCCAAGAAGCTCAAGGCGGCCAAGCCCGTCAACCAGGTAGGCTATCTGGTCGTCCTCGGCATCGTTGTCATGGCGCTGTTTGGCATCGGCACCCACTTCATGGGCAAGTCGGTCGGCAAATTCGCCCTGGGTTTCATCTTCGTCTTTGTGCTGGCCACCCTGGCGCAACTCTTCGCGGCGCAGACAAACATCAAGGACGCCGGCCTGGGCTACGCCGCGTGGGCGATTCTTTTCGGTCTCTTGATCAGCAACACGATCGGCACACCTCGTTGGGTCATGCCCGCGGTGCAGACCGAGTACTTCATCAAGACCGGCCTGGTGTTGCTCGGCGCGGAGATCCTGTTCGGGAAGATCGTCACCATCGGAATCCCCGGCATCTTCGTGGCCTGGGTGGTGACGCCGATTGTTCTGGTCACGACGTACCTGTTTGGCCAGAAGGTGCTCAAGATCCCGTCGAAGACGCTCAACATCACGATCTCGGCCGACATGTCGGTCTGCGGCGTCTCGGCGGCGATTGCCACCGCGGCCGCTTGCCGGGCCAAGAAGGAGGAGCTTACGCTGGCCGTCGGGCTATCGCTTGTCTTCACCTCCATTATGATGGTCGCCATGCCGATGTTCATCAAGGCCGTCGGCATGCCGCAAATCCTGGGCGGTGCGTGGATGGGCGGGACGATCGACGCCACGGGCGCCGTGGTTGCCGCAGGCGAGTTCCTGGGCGAAAAGGCACTCTACGTCGCCGCCACGATCAAGATGATTCAGAACGTCCTGATCGGTGTAATCGCCTTTTGCGTGGCCACCTACTGGTGTCTCAAAGTTGACCGCGAAGCAGGCCGCAGCGTCGGTGTTATGGAAATCTGGTACAGGTTCCCCAAGTTCGTCCTCGGGTTCATCGGCGCCTCGATCGCCTTCTCGCTCATCTACGCCGCGATGGGGCCCGACGTGGGATACACCATGATCGACAACGGCGTGATCGGAGGGCTGACAAGCAGCCTGCGCGGGTGGTTCTTCTGCCTCGCGTTCGCGAGCATCGGCCTGGCGACGAACTTCCGTGAGCTGAAGGAGCACTTCAAGGGCGGGAAACCGCTGATCCTCTACGTCTGCGGCCAGACCTTCAACCTCTGCCTCACGCTCTTGATGGCCTATATCATGTTCTACGTCGTTTTCACCCAGATCACGGCGGACATTTGAGCCGGTGAGCGGCCGGCACACCCCCGACTGGAGCGAGTGGAAACAGAAAGGATGACGACCTCCCAACAGATTCCCGCCGCATCCTCGGATGGGCCGGGTGCCGGCGCGCCGGGCGCGGGGCGCCGCTGGGCGCGGTTTCTGGCCGGCCTGTCGGTCATCCTCTTCTTCGCTTTCGGCGCCGTCCCCGCACTGCAGCGTCTGGGGCCGGTGCGCGAGGTGCGCGATGCGATCCGCGGCGCCGGCATCGACGCCACGGCCCTCGTCTACACCGAGAGCGACGTCTCCTGCGAGGCCGAGGCTTCGATCCGCAACGCCATCACCTACTCGGCTCGCCGCAGGTGCGCTTCGAGCGTGACCAGTCGGTCGCGGACCGGTCGGAGTTCGGAGGTGATCGAGCGATAGAACGCGGCCAGCCGCGAAAGCTGCCGCGGGCTCCGTTCGCCCGGGGCAAGATGGAAGGAAAGCGGCAGCATCGAAGCGACCAGCACCAGCGAGGTCATCAGGATCGGCCGCAAGCGAATCTGAGCGGCGGCCAGGGCGGCACGTCGGGTATCGTACCCGCGGTCGCGCAGCGTGTTGGCGAATTCAACCAGCAGAATACTGTTGTTCACCACGACCCCGATCATCATCAGGGTGCCCATCAGCGATTGGATGTTGATCGTCGTGCCGGTGACGTAGAGCATCCCCAGCACGCCGGAGAGGCCCAACGGCACCGCCAGCATGATGATCAGGGGGTCGATGAACGAGCGGAACTGGGCCAGCATCACCAGATAGACGAGGATCGCGGCCACGATCAACCCGAACCCCAAGAGACGCATTCCCGTTTTCATCGTGGTTACGGGGCCGCGGACCGTGACCGACACGCCCAACTCCTCGGGCAGTTCGGAGAGCGCTTTCTCCACGTCGGCGGCGACCGAGCCGACATCGCGAATGAAGATCGGCTTTCCGCAACTTCATGGGGCGGAAAGATACATATCTCACGCCGTCGGAACAACATCAACCGGCGATCGTCGAATCGCATTCCTGGCACACTTTTGGGGGGCTGACAAAGCCAAAAACCGCAATGAAGATCAGATTCGTTGGGCTACCGCCGTGGGGTCTCGATGGCTACGATAAAGGTACTGATGCCGTGAACCGTTACCGCTGTGTTGGGTCGTCGGACGCCCGTTGGCGTGGTGTCGAAGTCGTGCTGCGCCAGAACGGCGGACTCAGTCGCACCGGCTGATGCACCACCGACAGACGGGCTCCGGCCTATTGGATGCCCGGCACGATACTGTACTGGTGAACGTTGCGTTACAGTCAAGGGGCCAAATGGGTGGAGGCGATGTCGGAGAGCCAGGGACGTGCGCTACCGATGAGTAATAGCGAATTACAGCTAGACCCGATCCGTGACAAAGCGGTTCGCCTTTTCCGCTATTTGAGTGCCCTTGCCGAGCTACGCGCAAAGACTGTGCGCGATGTAGCGTCCTACGAGGCCGTCTTCTGGTTCAGTGAACTCCCGTGTGAGAAGGAATGCTACACGCCCGCGTGGGACGGAGGGGAGACAACCGACGAAGAGAACTGGTTGCGGATTGACAAGCCTGTCAGACCGATCCTACCCCGGCCACCTGCCGAGTGTGAACACTGGTTTGACGCCGCGAGCTTGGAGGAGATTTCAGCGGAGCCAAAGCTGCATGACGAAATCGTCGATCCAAAGTGGATTTCGGGCGACAGACAGAACGGCGATGAATCTGATTCGACGCCGCCTCCGAGGCTGCTGCTGATCGACCATCCGCATGTCGGTGTAGCCTGGGGGAGATATCTTGAAACGAAGTGGCGGCCCTGGAGGGCGCAGTATCAGCGATGGGAGCGAGTGCAAAAGGCGTATCGGAAGCTCTTCACGATCTACCAGGAACAGCAACGACGTGGTGAGCAATACGAACTGCTCCTTGGCGTTGGCGTGCTCCTGTGGACCACCGCCAGCGACCACAAGGTGCGCCGGCCGATTGTAACAGCGCGCGTGACGATTGCCCTCGAACGCGAGTCTGGCTGCATCACCATTGCTCCCTCAGTCGATGGAGCGAATTTCGCGGTTGAGCAGGACATGATGGAGGTCAACGAACGGCCGCCAATTCAGGATCAACGCCAAATCGAGGACAAGGTTTCCGCGCTCGAATCCCCGTGGAATCGAGGAGTGATTACGCCGATTCTGAAAGGCTGGCTCCACACCCTGCCTTCGGCGGCCGATGCTGTTTACCATGACACGCTGGACTGCCCAGAGCGCGCAACGCGCACGCCGCAGATGGCATTCGCGCCAATCTTGGTCTTACGAAAGCGCAGTGCCCAGACGATGCGCGAAGTCCTCAAGAAGATCGTCAAGGGACTGAGCGAGGGAAAGTGCATTCCGCGTGGCGTTCGCAATCTGTGTGGCCCAGTTGACGAGTCGGATGGACAGCA
>JBDRTC010001003.1:0-3735 GCA_043824335.1 Planctomycetota bacterium
GCGCCGCCCTACCGTTCCTTCCGCTTCAGCTCGGGGTCGTGCTCCTTCATGAAGTCGCGAAGCTCGCCGGAGAAATCAAGAAGTCGCTCCCACTGCTCCACGTAGAGGGTGACGGGCATCCGCTGCAGGCCGTAAAGGCTCAGGCCGCCTTTCTGGCTGACCTTGCAATAGAGCGAACGCCGGGGGGATTCAGCCAAGAGTTTTTCGGCCTCGTCTGCGCTGAGTTCACCCGCAGCGACTTTCGCGAGAATCGCCTTTGCGCTGAGTTCACCCGCAGCGACTTTCGCGAGAATCTCCTTCTCATTCATCATTCTGGTCTCCCGGGAAGTGGAAATTGATGCGCCGGAACTGCCTTCGTGGCAGAGTGTCTCGCGTGGTCAGCGGGCCCGACAGCCGCCCCAGTCTTGCTTTGGCCCGGCGGAGGCTCTTCACAGGCCACATTACACGGCGAGGCCCCTGGGGTTGTCAACCCCTTTCCCAAGCGCAGAGGGAACAGGCGCGGAGCCCTGGCGACCGGGGGCTTGAACGGATTCAGGGAAGTGAGGTTCGACGGGACCGGGGGACGCGGAACCCTTTCGAGCCTCCTGGCTGGAGCACAGGCCCCCAAAAAGGGCGGGCAACCCCGTCTTCGGGAGACGGCTGTCGGTGTCGGCCTTGCCGGGTGGAGGCGGGCAGTCCTGCCCCCGAATCGGTGCCGCACCGAGCAATCACGCGCCTCGAGCGCCAAGAAAAAAACCGGCGGTTCCGCGTTCGGAGCCGCCGGGCTGATAAAGCGATCCGGCTTCTTTTTTGGGGAGCGGAGACCGCGGAAGACGAGCCCCCGCGGCCTGGCCCCCGATGCCTCGTTTAATACCTGTCGTGGCCCGGAGGGCCGGCCCCGGCCTTTTCCTCCTTGGGCTTCTCGGCGACCAGGGCCTCGCTGGTCAACAGCAGGATGGCCACGCTGGCGGCGTTTTCCAGGGCGGTGCGGGTGACCTTGGTGGGGTCGATCACGCCGGCCTTGACCATGTCCTCATACTTGTCGATGGCGGCGTTATAGCCGAAGGCGCCGTTCATCTCGGCCACTTTCTCGCAGACAATTCCGCCGTCTTGACCGGCGTTGGCCGCGATCTGGGTGAGCGGATGGCGGCAGGCGCGGAGGACGATCTTGTAGCCGACCTCTTCGTCGGGGGTGAGGTCCGTCGGCTTGACCGACTTCGAGGCCCGCAGCAGCGCCACGCCGCCGCCGGGGAGGATGCCTTCCTCGACGGCCGCCCGGGTGGCGTGCAGGGCGTCCTCGACCAGGGCCTTCTTGGCCTTCATTTCGGTCTCGGTAGCGGCCCCGACGTTCACCTTGGCCACGCCGCCGGCCAGCTTGGCCAGCCGCTCTTCGAGCTTCTCGCGGTCGTAGTCGCTGGTGACGTTTTCGATTTCCCGGCGCAACTGCTCGATGCGGCCCTTGATCTCGGGGCTCTTGCCGGCGCCTTCGATAATCGTGGTGTTGTCCTTGTCGATGACGACCTTCTTGGCCCGGCCCAGGTCGGCCAGCGTGAGGTTTTCGAGCTTTCTGCCCAGGCTCTCAAACAGGGCAGTGCCTCCGGTGAGGATGGCGATGTCTTCGAGCATGGCCTTGCGGCGGTCGCCGTAGCCCGGGGCCTTCACGGCGGCGCACCGGAACGTGCCCCGCAGCTTGTTGATCACCAGCGTGGCCAGGGCTTCGCCTTCGAGGTCCTCGGCCAAGATCAAGAGCGGCTTGCCCGCGTTGACCACGGCCTCGAGCACGGGAACCAGGTCCTTGACGTTGGTGAGCTTCTTCTCGTGGATGAGAATATAGGCGTCGTCGAGCACGCACTCCATGGCCTGCGGATCGGTGACGAAGTAGGGGGAGAGATAACCGCGGTCGAACTGCATACCCTCGACCCACTCGATCTCGATCCCCAGGCCCTTGCCTTCGTCGACGGTGATCACGCCGTCTTTTCCGACCTTGTCCATGGCTTCGGCCAGCCGCTGGCCGATCTCCGCGTCGTTATTCGAGGCAACGCTGCCGACCTGCGCCATTTCCTTGGTCGTCTTGATGGCGATCGACATCTTCTTGAGCTTCTCGGCGATGTCGCGCACGGCCTTTTCGATCCCCTGCTTCATCTGCACGGGATTCACGCCGGAGACGACCGCCCGGAGCCCTTCGTTGAAGATGGCTTCGGCCAACAGGGTGGCGGTGGTGGTTCCGTCGCCGGCCACGTCGCTGGTCTTGGAGGCGACTTCCCGAACCATTCGGGCGCCCATGTTCTCGTAGGGGTCTTCCAGGTCGATTTCCTTGGCCACGGTCACTCCGTCCTTGGTGACGGTCGGGGAGCCGAAGCTTTTCTGGAGGATGACGTTGCGTCCGCGGGGGCCCAAGGTAACCTTCACCGCCCGGGACAACTTGGAAACCCCCCGACGCAACGCGTCGCGGGCTTCCTGGTCAAAAGCAATCATCTTGGCCATCAGATGTATTCTCCTTCGAAGGACTGGGGCGCGCCCGGGGGCCGCCACGCTGGATCTCGGGTGAAGTTCGACCGGCCCGCACGGCCGGTTTCACGAAAGGTTCTCTCAGGGGTCACACGATCACCGCCAGGATGTCTTCCTCGCGCAAGAGCAACAGTTCCTGGTCGTCGAGCTTGAACTCGTCGCCGGCGTAAGAGCTGAACAGCACGTGGTCGCCCGCCTTCACCTGGAACGGGGCCCGCGTGCCGTCGTCCAGGAGTCGGCCGTCGCCCACGCTGATAACCTTTCCCCGGGCGGGCTTGTCCTTGGCCGAATCGGGTAGTACGATCCCGCCAGCGGTGATCGCCTCAGACTCGTCGCGCTCGACCACCACCCGGTCGCCCAACGGCTGGAACCTGGTTTTCCCCGCCGACTTCTTCGCAGCTTTCTTCTTCGCCATGTCGTGTTCGCCTCCAAAACTCCTCGGAATGTGTGTTTCTCTCTCTCGGCCTTCCCTATCCGGCACCGCCGTTGGGCGAGTCGGCTGCCAATTCGGCGCACAACTCATGCTCAGGCCGGTGGTTTACGCAATCGGCGCGCCAAAGGGCCGTCGGACGTTAACTTCCAAAGCCCAAACGGCTTACGAGACGCCCCCTCCGCCGCCCCCGCCGCCCCCGCCACCCCGGACCGCCACCCCCGGCAGAATCGCCGCAAGCGGGGCCCAAAATGCCTGCCATTCTGACAGGAGCGGCCGCAGAACCCGAGCGGGGACTGTCCCCCTCCCAAACCGGGAAGTTATTTGTCGGCCGCCCCTCAGCCGGCGAACTCGTCAGCCGGATTGATCTCGACCTGGGGCATGGGGTCGAACTTCGATTCGTCGAACGGGGGCAGGTCCGGCTCGGGCGCGCCGAGCTCGGCCAGGTGCTTTCGCGCCGCTTCGAGGCCCCAGTGATAGGCAAACGGTGGGCCGTCGCACCAGGCCAGCTCAAACGCCTGGGTCGCCGCCTCCACGGCCGCCTGGCTGTTGCCGGCGTCGCGCTCGATCTGTGCCAGCAGGTTGAGCCCGTCTGCGTGAAGCATCGGATACGGCCCCCGCTCGGCCGGGTCCCAGACGTCCTCCAACACCTCCCGCGCCGTCTTCGCCTCCCCCCGCCGCCGGTGCAGCTCGCTGAGCGCGATCAGCGCGGGGAGTTCTTGTTCGACGAGGTCGCAGGCCCGGGCGCGGGTTAGAGCGTGGTGCAGGCGCTCGTTGGCGATGTCCAGGTCGCCGGGTCCGGCCAGATACAACGCCGC
>JBDRTC010001004.1:0-2602 GCA_043824335.1 Planctomycetota bacterium
TTTCTCTGGAAGGCCCGCACGATCCTCGACGCTCTGGCCCGATACGAGCCGAAGCTGTCGGCGCATCTGGAGCGGATCGCCGGGGCCGCCGATACGCCCGAGTTCGGCGACGTGCTGGCGCGCGAGTTCGCCGCGATCGAAGGGATTTCGATCGACTTCGCCGTGATGGAGCGGGCCTCGGACGTGGTGGTGATCGAAGCCCCGTTCGGCTGGGACGACGTCGGCAGTTGGCGGGCGCTTGAGCGACTCGGCCGGCCCGACTCCAACGGCAACGTGATCGACGCCGACAAGCACCTGGAGATTCGCACCACCGGCACGATCGCCCGGGCCAACGTGCCCGATCACGCCGTGGTCTTGGTGGGGGTCGAGGATCTCGTGGTCATCGTCACTCCCGACGTCACCCTGGTTGCCAACAAACACGACGAAGAATCGATTCGCGGTGTAACGAAGCTGATACAAGAGCGCGGCTGGGAGGAGCACCTCTAGTGGTCTGCCGTAGAAGTAGTTGGAAAGAGGCGGCACTTCAGCCGCATGAAGAACGAACCGTGTAACTTGTTCCCAAGCTCCGCTTGGGAACACCGCCTCTTCGCAGCATTGCTTTGCCCCCTTTGGCGAGTCGGCAAGACAGGAGTTGGCCGCAAATCCGGTCCCAAGCGGAGCTTGGGACCGAGGTTGTGCGCGCGTTTCGCAGCGTGGCTTCAATCGGCTGCAATGTTGCGGAAAGAGTAGAGTGGCGATGAACACCGAGCCTTCGGCCAGAATTGAAATCGGCGCCAATCCTCTCCGGTTCGTTCACCCGGCCGTGGAACTTACGCGGAGGGCGGCCGGAGTCTGCGCGGCTCTCTTGTCGCTGGCCGCGGTGGTGCTCTGCTTTCGGCGCGGGGCCGGGGCCTTGTCGAGCCCGCTGGAACCGGCCGTCCTGGCCATGGTCGGGGCAACGGTTGCCGTAACGGTCGCTTCAGTCCGCATCGGGCGGCAATACGGTTCCGGCAGGAAGCCGTCGGACGGGTTTGAGTGGCTTGTGGCGGCAATCCTTTCGGCCGCCGTGCTCGCGATCGGGTTCGCACTCAGCCTGCCGGACACCTCGTCCAGCGGACTGGTCGTCTTGTGGATCGCGTTGGGCGTCGAGGAATGCTGGGCGTGGGGGCCGAGGGCTTGGCGACGATTGCCCGTCCGGCTGCGGCGCTCCCCACCTGCGGAGCGGAAGATCGGCGCCGGCCCGTCGCAATCTTCGATAACTCCCTCAATTCCCTCGATCCCCGCGTTGGACGAGGCGCCGGCCGACGAAGTGACGCAGACACTCACCCGCACTCGCGCGGCCGACGGGAGTGAAGTCCTCTCAGGGTGGCTGCGAGTGGCGATGGCCGCCGGACAGCGAAGCGCGAACGTGCATCTCGCCTTCTGCCCTGAATTCTTGCGGACCCCCAGGGTGACAGTCGAGCAAGTCGGGGGTCCGGAGGCACGCATCAAGAAAGTCCAGGAATTGCCCTACGGCGCGCGGTTCGACCTGAAGCTTGCCGTCCAGAGCGCAGAGGCGGCGACGGTGCTCCTCAAGTTTTCGGCCAAAGGCGCCGGGACGGGCACGGACCCGCCAGCCGCCTAGCCGGTGAATCGAGCGACGTCTTCCAGGGCGGTACGGAACGAGTTCCACGCCTCGTCCTTCTTGCTGGCGACCTTCTCGTCCTCGTCGGCCAGATCCTGTATCACGGATTCCACGATCGACGAAACGGGCAGCCACGTCAGGAACCGTCCTCCTCTATCCGGCTTGGCGCCCGGGCTTGTGCCCGATCCGCCCGTGCCAACGTAGGCTTCGTGGGCGTGGGCCAAGCGTTCCACCGCCTCCTGCGCTTCGGCGTCGCCCTGAAGGTAAAGCCCCACGAGAACTCTCTTGGAGCCATAGTCCTCGGGCGTCGTCCACGGCGAGCGATTTCGGGGCCTGGCAGTGCAGTCGACGTACGCGTAATCGCCCCTCCACCCTTTCGGCACGAGGAAGAGGCAAATGAACTCGCGCTGCCCTTCCAGGGAAGCCTGGCTCGACGGCTTCAGCTTGAAGAAGACCCCGTGCTCGCGGTTCGTCGTTCCGCTGGCAAGGAGCAGTTGCTTGGGCGGGAGCCTGGAATACTTCCACTCGAGATTCTGCTTCTTCATCTTCGACACGCCCGCCGAGGGCGTCAGGTGGACACCCTCCAACGGGCCAATCTGGACCGCTACGGAGCCGTTCAGCGAAGTTGCGTCTTCTCCCTTCTCGATGATCTCGATCGCGTCGGTCACCGGGCTTTCCACCCGGGTCTTGGGCGCGAAGTCGGCCACGCGCAGACGCCTCTCCGGGCTCGAGATCACGTACATCAGCTCCTTGATGTCCTTCTCCTGGCCGCGGCGGATGAGCGTCGACACCTGGAACCGGGCCTCGATGATCTTGCCGTCGGGGTTGGCCTCGGCAAACTCCGCCGGCGTGACGTCGCGGCATTCGACGCAGTAGCTGACGTCGAAGCCGACTTTCGACGGTCCGGCGCGGGCCGTCGACGGCCCCATCAACAGGCCCGCTACCCGCAACCGACCAGGGACGGCCCCACCGAAACGAGGTCTCAAGACGGTCGGCATT
>JBDRTC010001005.1:0-7063 GCA_043824335.1 Planctomycetota bacterium
AAGGACGCCGCTTGCGCCAACAAGTGACCGAGGCCAAAGCGGAGATGGATCGCGTCGCCGGCGAACTGGCCGCAATCCACCGCTTGATTCCAAACCTCTCGCACCCCGAGGCCCCCGTCGGCGCCGACGACAAGGCCAACCTGGAAGTCTCCCAGGGCAAGACGCCGCGACCGGACTTCGATTTTGAACCCCTGGACCACGTCGAACTTGGCGAGAAGCTTGGGCTAGTAGACCTGGAGGCCGGCGCCCGGGTGGCAGGGCACGGGTTCTACTTCCTCCGCAACGAAGCGGTCCTCTTGGAGTTGGCCTTGCAGCACTACGCCGTCGACATGCTCATCCGTGAAGGATTTACGCCAACGACCACGCCCGATCTGGCCCGAAACGAAATCCTCGAAGGCATCGGCTTCAACCCCCGCGGGCCGGAAACGCAAATCTACAGCATCGAGAACAGCGACCTGAGCCTGGTGGCCACGGCGGAGATCACGCTGGGCGGGCTGCTGGCCGGCCAGACCGTCGACGCCGAGGAGCTGCCCATCAAGCTCTGCGGCATCAGCCACTGCTTCCGCACCGAGGCCGGCGCCCACGGACGCGCCACCCGGGGCATCTACCGCGTGCACCAGTTCACCAAGATCGAGATGTTTGCCTTCACGCTTCCCGACCAGAGCGACGCCATGCACGAGCACATCCGCGACGTGGAGTGCCGGTTGTTCGACGGGCTGGGCATCCCGTATCGGGTGGTCGACACGGCCACCGGCGACCTGGGCGGGCCGGCCTATCGCAAGTTCGACCTCGAGGCCTGGATGCCCGGCCGAGGCGAGTACGGCGAAGTGACGAGCACCTCGAACTGCACCGACTACCAGGCCCGGCGTCTCGACATCCGCTACCGCACCAAGGGCCAAAAGGGCACCCAGTTCCTCCACACCCTCAACGGCACCGCCATCGCCGTCACCCGCGCCCTGATCGCCATCCTGGAAAACTACCAAGAGCGCGACGGCTCCGTCGTCATCCCCGAGGCACTCCGGCCGCTGGTGGGCAAAGAGCGGATCGAGGCTCGATAGCCGACACGCGTAGGTTATGCTTCAGCATAACGGATGCCTGCAAACACCGTCGGCATCCGTAGGAGAGCGATATGCTAAAGCATAACCTACCCCGCTCGGACAGTGTGCCGCTGTGCCGCCAGTTGCACGCAGGCCGTGGACGTGGTAGCGTGAACTTGTCTCGATAGGCGGTGACCGGAACTTTGGATGGGAGACAGTGCCATGCGCAACAACGCACGAAGACGAATTGCGAGGAGCCCCTGCCTGCTTCTCACGGTGAGTGTTTTGGTGGCAACGCTCTCTTGCCAAGCTGGAAACTCCGCGGAAACGAGCGGTGACGCCGCGAATCGAATGCTGATCGACTGCGGCTCGTTGGAGAAGCGGTTGGGCAGCGAGAACCTGCGCGTTTTGGACATTCGGCCGGAAATGGAGCATCGGTCGGGCCACATTCCCGGCGCGGTGGCCGCCCCGCTGGGCGCGTGGAAAGAGCTGGCCCAACGGCCCGGGGCCCTGCACGATGCCGAGGCGTGGAGTGAAAAGATCGGGACTCTGGGCGTCGCGAACGATTCCGAGGTCGTCGTCTACGGCGGCCCACTCAGCGAGGCCGCCCGATTGTGGTGGATGCTCACGTACTTTGGGCTCGAGCACGTCCGACTGCTCGACGGCGATTGGAGCACCTGGACCCGAGAGGGCCGGCCAGTCGAAACCGGGGCCGCTCGCGTGAGGCCGGCCAAGTTCGTTCCAGACCTGCAAAGCGAGCGGCTCGCTGAGATCGACCAGGTGAGGCAATGGCTCGACGACGCGACCGTACAAATCATCGACTCCCGCACGCGCGGCGAGTACACGGGCGAGGCCGGCCGCCCGGGGAACCCGCGCGGCGGCCATCTCCCCGGCGTGCTGCACTTCAACTGGGAATCGCTGCGGGCCGAAGACGGCCGGTTCAAGTCACCCAAGGAGCTGCGCACCCAGTACGAGGCCTTCGGCGTCAAGCGGGATCGAACCGTCGTCACCTACTGCCAATCCGGCGGCCGGGCCGCAGCGCAGGCCTTTGCGTTGGAACTGGCCGGGTTCGGCAAGGCAAGAAACTACTATTGCTCTTTCGGGCAATGGAGTTCCGACGAAGAGGCCCCGCTGGTCGAGGGAGAATAATGGAATAATCGGGGCTGTCAGGCCGTGAGGGTCCGAGTCTAGAATGTGACGATCCAATTCTTCAACGTGTTGTTCGAGCCATGTCCTTTGTCGTCCCGCGATACCTTTCCCCCTTCAATCCCAAGGGAGTCCCCCACTTCTTCGCCGACGTGTTGATCATCGGCGGCGGCCTGGCCGGACTTCGCTGTGCCCTGGAGGTCGATCCCGAGTTGTCGGCGCTGGTGATTACCAAGGGCGCGCGCGAGCAGTCCAACAGCGCTCACGCCCAAGGGGGCGTTGCCGTGGTGCTGGGGCCCGACGACAGTTTTGAGGAGCACGTGGCCGACACCCTCGAGGCCGGCGGCTCGCTCTGCGATCCCCAGGTTGTCGAGCGCGTGGTTCGCGAGGGGCCCGAGAGGATCCGGGAACTGATCGAGTGGGGAACCGAGTTCGACCTGAAGGGCGACTCCATGGCCCTCTCGCGCGAGGGAGGCCACGGGCGCCAGCGGATCGTGCACGCCTTGGGCGACGCCACGGGCCAGGAGATCATGAGGGCGGTCGGCGAACAGTTCGACGCGAGGCCCAATACGGGAATCTGGGAAAACACGTTCACTCTGGATTTACTGACCCACGAGGGCGCCTGCCGCGGGGCGCTGGTTTGGAACGCCCAACACGGCAAGACCCTGATCTGGGCGAAGCAGACGGTCCTTGCCAGCGGCGGGGCGGGACAACTCTACCGCGAAACGACCAATCCCGAGGTGGCCACCGGCGACGGCCTGGGGATCGCCTATCGGGCCGGGGCCGAATTGCGCGACATGGAGTTCGTCCAGTTCCACCCCACGGTGCTCTATATCGCCGGAAGCAGCCGAAACCTGATCACCGAAGCGATGCGGGGCGAAGGGGCCCTGTTGGTCGATCGTCATGGGGACCGGTTCATGCCCGAGTACGACGAGCGAGCGGAGTTGGCGCCGCGCGACGTGGTCAGCTCGGCGATCGTCAACCAGATGGAGCGGACCCGGCATCCCTGCGTCTATCTCGACCTGACCCACCTGGAGGCGGACTCGGTTCGCGCCCGCTTCCCCGGGATCGCGGCCCTCTGCGGCAAGTTCGACCTGGACATCACCCGGGATCGCATCCCGGTTCGCCCCGGGGCCCATTACATGATGGGCGGACTGACCGTCGACCCGGAAGGGCGCACCACGCTCCCCCGGCTGTTGGCGGCCGGAGAAGTGACGGCCAGTGGTTTGCACGGGGCCAACCGGCTGGCCTCGAACAGCTTGCTCGAAGCGCTCGTGTACGGGGCGGCGGCAGGCCGAGTCGCTTCGCGCGAAGCGGCCCGGCTCGACGACAGCTTCCGCGCGCTGCCGCTGGAGAACCCGCCCGTCAAGCTCGAAAGCGAGCTCTTGGACCTGACCGACATCCGCAATTCGCTCAAAAGCCTGATGTGGCGGCGGGTGGGGGTCCGCCGCGACGCGGCAGGGCTTCGCGAGGCAATAGACAACATCGACCACTGGTGCCGCTACGTGCTGCCCTTGCAGTTTTCGGAACCCGGGGGTTGGGAGCTGCAAAACATGCTCTGTGCCACCCGGCTGATCATCCAGGCAGCCATCGATCGCGAGGAGACGCGGGGCTGCCACGTCCGCGACGAATTCCGCCGTCCCGACGACGAGCGATGGAACCGCCACATCGTGTTTCGCCTGGAATCCGCGACGTAGCAGGTGCCAGCGTTCGACTCCGACGAATGGGGTCGATCTCCCACGCAATGCCCCTTTCTCGCCTGATTAAGCCGTTCAACGGGTCCTTGTCGCCGCCCCGCACCCCCCCATACGTGCGGGACCACGCCGTTGACGGGCAGAGTCGGGCGGACGAACCGCCGCACGCCTTCCCCGTGAGGTACATTTGCTGAGATCGATCGGAAAGGAGTGTGGGAACGCCATGAATGCAGGCCTTCAGGGGACCTTTCAGTTTCTCAGCCAGACGGAAAACGAAGCCGCCGTGGACGTGTTGCTCGCCGGACTCGATGGTCCGCACAAGACGGTTCAGCAGCATGCGCTTCGCTCGCTTCTGACACGGCCTAGCCCGAGAGGGCTCCAGGAGGTGTTCCGTCGTCTTCCCACGCTGGGGAGGTGGTGTCAGTCGATCGTGAGCGAACGGGCCGAGCGGTTGGCCCGCGCGGCCGCTCCGGCGATTGAGACGATGGACGAGGAGGGCTGCGCGCTCGCGCTGAACGGGATTGTGTCGTTCCGATTGTACGACGCGGTGCCCGCGTTGCTGGCTTTCCTGAAGGACCGATCCCCCGACGCGAACGTGAAGCAGGCGCAACAGACCGTCTTGCGGCTTACGGCGCTGTTTTACCAGGAGTTGTCCGACCCCAAGAAACGATCGAAGCGGAACGACCTGGAGAACGTGCGGCGTCGGATCACCTTCGCCTTGGAGGAAGCGGTCGGCGGGGGCCACTCGCATGGAAACTGCGATCTGGTCGAGGCGTTTGTGCTGCTGGTCAGGCCGCAGAACGTGACGTTGCGGCGGATCTTGCGGGACCCGACGGCGAGGAGCCGGCCGGCCCTTGCCGAGGTGCTGTCGAGCAGCCCGCGCGGCGGCGTGATCCGGTTGCTCCTCGGTTTTCTCGACGACCCGCAGCCGCCACGGGTCGTCAGGGACGTCATTTCGAAACGCGAAGACGAGAAGTTCGTCGAACACCTGCTCGAGAAGACCGGCCCCCGGCTGTCGCGCTCCATGGCGACCACCCTGGGGCGTTTTGATTCGTTTGCCTGGGCCAAACCGAGGCATCAACTGTTCCAGGAGTTCGACGGCGCCGCCCAGTTCAACGCGGTGCAACTGCTGATGGCCTCCTCGATGGACCGAAACGAGTTGTTCAGCGTGCTCAAGTTCCTCCTTACGGAAGGCAAGCCGGAAGGACGGCGGGCCGCCGCGCAGCGATTGGCCGAGTTCGAAGGCCCTGAAGCCGACGCCCTGGTCGTCAAAGCCCTCGGCGACGAGGACTCGGGAGTGCAGGCGGCGGTGATCCCGCAGATACGGTCACGTCAGATTCCGGGCGGGATGTCGCTATTGATTCGCATGGTCGACAGCCCGCACAAGGAGGTCCGCGAAGCCCTGCGCAAGGCCCTGCCCGAGTTCACCTACCAGCAATTCCTGGCCAATTTCGAATCCTTGCCCGAAGAGTTGGTCCCAACCTCGGGTCATTTGGTCCGGAGAATCGACGTGGACGTGGCCGCCAAGCTCGCCGAGGATATGGACGCCTTGTCGCGCGTGCGGCGTCGTCGGGCGGTGTTGGCCGCCGGGGCGATGGGGTTGGTCCCCGACTTGGAGCAGTCGATTATCGAACGGCTCTCCGACGACGACCACATGGTCCGGCACGCGGCGGCCAAAGCCCTGGCCGAGTGCGAAACGATCCCCAGTTGGGAGGCACTCCGCGACGCCCTGCTCGACCGGAGCGTGATCGTGCAGGAAGCCGCCGAGCAAAGCCTGACCCGGATTTGCCAGTCCCTGCAAACCGAAGCCGAGAATGCCGTCGAGGAGATGGCCTGATGACATGTTCACTCACGTTCCCAATCGGGCCGGCTCTCTCCTCCGTCGTTTTGCTCGCGGAGCGATCGGCGCAGGCCCAGAGGGCGGACACGGGCCAGATGCTCGCCTGGCTTCTGGTCGCCGCCGTGGTGATCGGGGTCGTCTGCGTGGTTGTGGTGATCGTGAATCGCATGTTTCGCCGTTGGCGGCTGAACAGCCATCCGTCCCTGTTTTGCGGACTCTCGAAGGTCCACGGCCTGGATTCCGCCACCCGGCGACTCCTCAAGCGGGTCGTACGATTCCACCGTCTGGCCCAGCCCGGTCGAGTGTTCGTTGAGCCCCAGTGGCTCGACCCGACCAATCTGGACGCTTCCTTCCAAGGGCAAGCCGCCGAACTGGCCGAGATTCGCAAGGAGGTGTTTCGCGTTGGTCCCACGTCCGGAGCGACCGCATGACTGGCGGCCGAGATAATGGAGGATCTCAATCCCGGAGGTTGTTGCCACCGGCGGATTCCCGGTTATAATCAGTATCTTAATCACACCCGAGTCGGGAATTCCCCGGCGCTGTCGTTCCCCATTGCCACACCTGTCGGAGGGGTATGCCGTGACCCAACAGCAAGGTCCCGCCATGATCGAGGCCGAAGGCCTCACGAAGTACTATGGCGATTTTGCAGCCACGAAAGACGTTTCGTTCAAGATCTACCAGGGCGAGGTGGTGGCTTTCCTGGGACCCAACGGGGCCGGAAAGAGCACGACCTTGAAACTCTTGACCGGTTACCTTGCCCCATCCGCCGGGCGCGCGCGGATCGCCGGGCACGACATGTCGACCGACCGGCTGGCTGGCTCCACCCGATTGGGCTACCTGCCCGAGAACGGTCCCCTGTATCCCGACATGACCCCTCGCAGCCTGCTCAACTTTTTTGCCGAGGCCCGGGGCCTCTCGGCACGAGAGAAGAAAGAGCGGATCGAGGCGGTCGTCGAGCTGTGTGCCCTGGGGAGCGTGATCGGCAAACCGATTGGGAAGCTCTCGCGGGGTTATCGCCAGCGGGTGGGCATGGCCCACGTGCTTCTGCACGAGCCCGACGTGCTGGTCCTCGACGAGCCCACGGCGGGCCTGGACCCGAACCAGATCCACGAAGTGCGGGACACAATACGCAAGCTGGGCGAGAAGAAAACCTTTCTGCTGTCGACCCACGTTTTGCAGGAAGTCGAGGCCATGGCCGATCGCGCCCTGTTCATCGACGAGGGCAAGCTGGTCTACGACGGTCCGATCAAGGAACTGACCAGCGGGGGGAAGCACCTCGACGAACGCTTCCGGGAGCTGACCGGCACGGGCGCCAAGTGAGCCGATTCAGAAGAGCGCAAACGATC
>JBDRTC010001006.1:0-10333 GCA_043824335.1 Planctomycetota bacterium
TCAGGAGTCGCTTCGCCTGGCGGCCGCCGACGCCTATCTAACCTGCGCCGAGCGCCTCCAGGCCGACGGAAAGAAGGCCGAGGCCTTGCTGATCTACAAGTCCATGAGCCAGTCCAAGGCCAAGCACGTCCGCCTCGCCGCCATGCGAGGACTGCTGGCCGCCACGGGGAAGCAGTAACACAAACAACCACGCCGCAGCGTCTACGGTTCCATCACCCGTGGCGTCGCGTGCTTGACCAGGGCGGCCGGGCGCTGGTTCTTGCCGGGGCGACCCAGGTCGCCGAGGTCTTCGCGGGCCTCTTCGGCCAGCATGGTAAGCCGGCGGACCACGTCGGGGTGTTTTTCCACGAGGTTGGTGGTTTCGCCCAGGTCGGCCACCAGGTCGTAGAGCCTGGCGGGGCTCTCTTCCGTGTCGCCGCGGAAGGTGCGCCATTTGTTCGCCAGCGGCAGGTAGAGCTTCCACTTGCCTGAGCGGACTGCCTGGAGCTGCTGGAGGTAGTAATAGTAGAACGCGTCGTAGGGCGATTTGGCCCCGGGCTCGCCCGACATGAGCGGCCAGATGTCGTGGCCGTCGATGGTGCGATCCTCGGGCGGCTTGGCGCCGGCCAGCCGGGCGAACGTGGGGAGGAGGTCCATCGTGGTGGTCAGTTCGCGACACTGCGTGCCGGCGGCGATCTTGCCCGGCCAGCGCATCACGCAGGGGACGCGCATCCCGGCTTCGGCCGTCGTATAGCCCCAGCCGGCCAGCGGCAGGTTGCTCCCTTGCGGAGGGTTGCGCTGCGGGGCGCCGTTGTCGTTGGTCCAGATGACCAGCGTGCGCTCGTCGAGCCCCAGGCGTTTCACGGCGGCGAGGATTTCGCCGGTCGACCAGTCCAGCTCCTCCACGGAATCGCCCCAGGGCCCGTTGGCCGACTTGCCGCGGAACCGCTCGCTCGAAAACGGCGCCCCCGTGCTCCCCGGCATGGCCTGCGGCAGGTAGACGAAGAACGGCCGGTCCTTGTTTTCCGTGACGTACTCGATCACCCTTTCCGTGTATCGCTTGGTGAGCAGGTTCCGGTCGGGCGGGGCCTCGACGACCCGCTCGTTCTCCATCAGCGGTAGCGGCGGCCAACCGGGACGCCGCGGGTGGGCCGTCATGTCATCGCTGTAGGGGATGCCGAAGTAGTAGTCAAAACCCTGGCGCGTGGGGAGAAACGGCGGCTGATCGCCCAGGTGCCACTTGCCGACGATCGCCGTGGCGTAGCCTTGGGTTTTGAGGACCTCGGCGATGGTAATCTCGTTCGGGTTGAGCCCCTTCGTGGAGACGGCCGGCAGCACTTGGCGGCCGTCTTCGTCGACGTGCATGCTCACCCGCCGCGGGTAGCACCCGGTCATGATGCTCGCCCTTGAGGGCGTGCAGACGCCGCTGGTGACGTAGAAATCGGTGAACCGCATCCCTTCCTCGGCCATCCGGTCGATATGGGGCGTGCGGTGCAGCTTCGAGCCGTAGCAGCCGACGTCGCCGTAGCCCAGGTTGTCGCAGACAATCAGGATGAAGTTCGGCCGTTCCCCGGCGCCGGCCAATTCGGCCGCCGGTAAGAGACCGGGCGCCGCGAGGAGTGCTAGGCATAAGACGGTGGTGTTCCATAGGCTGCTGCCGCATTGTCGATTGTTCACGATCCCTCTCTTTCCAAAATCAATGACCCTGTAAGGGTTGTACAACACGGCGTTCATTGTGGAACCCTTTCAGGGTTCTCGCCATTCGGTCGATCTTGTACCCAGGGTGGCGCGGCTGCGCCGCTGACCCTGGGCTAGGTTGTCCAAACCGCTTCGCGGTTACTGCTAAGCTGCAAGACCTAATCAACTCTCAGCGGCAGAGCCGGTGGCTTTGTGTCGAGTCAGACAGTCTATCTACTCGCCCGCCCCCTCCGGCAAAACCCCGCTGGCCGATTCGAGCGTGGGCACGGGGCGGAAGTCGGGGTGGTCCTTGTAGATCAGGTTGCGGCGTCCAAAATAGGAGCCGTAGTAGGGGGCGTTGGCATCGGCCCACGTGACCAGCCGCACCATCTCCTCCCGGGAAAGTTTTGCCTCGTAGTGGCCCTCCAACAAAACGGTCACCAGCCGGCTGGCGTGCGAGCCGAGCGACCGGGGCGGCAGCGGCACGACGTTCTGTTTCTGGGCCCTCGGCTGCGGGCCGTGAAACTCCTGGATGTACGCGACCAGCTTTCTTTGCATCACGTTCTCGTACGACCGGTTGAAGAACGTAGTCAGCTCGCCGGAGAGGTCCAACTCGCCGTCGGACTTCGTCGGATTGTGGCACTCGACGCAGTGCTTGTCGAGGATCGGCTGCACGTCGGTAGGGTAGTGAAGCGGCCGGGGGACCGTCTCGCCGGGTTGCGGCCCCGGACGCGAGGGCGGATAGAATAGCGCCGCGGGCGGCGCCGCGGGCGGGGCCAGCCGCCGCGCCTGGTGGCAGCCGACGCAGGAGCGCGTCTCTCCCGGCTGGAGATTCACGAACGTGCGCATCCGCTCGATTTCCATGAAATTCTCGTCCAACGCTTGAAAGAAGAGGTTCTTCCTGGCCGGCACGACGAAATAGGCCGAACCGTCCTCGTAAACCGGAACCACCCCGTGGTGGATCTTGACGAAAATGTGGGCGTTCATGCTGATCACCGCGTGCTGGCCAAACGCTTCGTCGTCGGGCCAGAAGCGCCGGGCCGCCCACGGCCGGGGGATTTGCTCCAGAACGCGCAGGTACTTCACTTCCCCCCGCTCGACGCCCTTCAGCCCCCGGTAGACGTCGCCGAGCACGACCAGCGCCTCGCCGGAGCCGGCTGCCCCGGTTCCTTCTTCCGCCTCGCCCGGCGAAACCACCGGCGGGCGCCCGCGGGGCTCAAGCGGCATCGGCTGCCAGCAGGAGATCTCGGGGTCGTCGTAAACCAACACGCGGTTGCCGAACTGGTCGATCAGATAGAGCCCATAGGCCGCCGGGTCGTTCCAGGGCTTGTTTGGGTTACAGTCGACGAGAAAGTACTTCCCGGCGCCGGCCCCGGTTTTCGGATCGGCCAACGGAAAGGGCTCCGAGTAGAGCGGGCCCACGTTGTCGGCCACCCAGCGTCCGTTCTTTTGGTGGATGTAGTTCTCTCCTTGCGGGAAGCCTCCCACGCCTTCGATGCTGAGGCCCGTGTCGGGCGTGAGCGAGTGGATGGGCCGGTGGGTGCTCACGTCGTGGCGCGTGTCGATCCGCAGGATCGGGCCGACGGCGAACGGGTGGTGCATCGTGGCGGTGGCCACGAACAGGTGGTTCGAGCCGGGGATCGCGCGGCCGTGGATCAAGACGGGCGGCTCTTCGATCTGGTTGCCGTAGACCTCCGCCGAGCCGGCCCCGTTGGGGTGCATCGCCCAAAGGGCCTGGACGGCGATCACGCCCTTGTCGACGTACTCCCACCGCGTGTAGAGGATTCGCCCGTCGCCGGCCACGCTGGGGGTTGATTCGCTCAGGGCCCCTTGAGAGAGCCGGGTGAGGTTTCCGCCGTCGGCGTCGATGCGGTACAGCACGTTCACCGCGAGGCTGTCCCCCTGGTCGCACAGCACGCCCTGCTCGCACCGCGTCGAGGCGAACGCAATGCCTCCGTCGGGCAGGTAACAGGGGTGAAAGTCGTCGGTGTGGTGCCGGTACACGCCCGAGGGCTTGTTCTGCGGGTGCCAGTACTTGGCGATTCGCTCGGGCTCGTCGGGCGGATCGAACGTGAGCTGGCGCAGTCCCCGGCCGTCGACGCCCACCTCATAAAGGCGGAACCCTTTCCCCGGCGCGGCCTTGTAGCCGAACACAACCCGCGTGCCGTCGAACGAGAGGTCGCAGCGGTCAAAGATGCCCCCGGCCAGCTCGGGCACCAGCTCGGTCACCGTTCCATCGTCCAGAGATAACACGCACAGGTTGCCCCCAAACCGGCTCGCCCGCATGAACTCGGCGTAGTAGAACCCGGGGCTGTACGTGTACCGCTTCACGAAGAGCAGCTTCCTGGGCATAAGCGGATTGGCGTCGAGGAGGGCTTCGCGCTTGAGGGCTTCGATTTCTTCGTGCAATCGCTCCATGCGTGAAGCCTGCGCGTCCCCGGCGGTTCGCGCCGCCTCGATCGCCCCGGCTTCGATCCGGCGCAGCGATCCCAGCAGCCTCTCACCGGGATCCCGCGCGGGAAACGACTGAGACAGATCCTCGACGGCCGCCCGGAGGCGTGCCAAGTCTCCCGTCAGCCGCGCAAGCTCGGCGGCGCTGACGCAGAGGTCGAGCCATCGCCGGTCGTCGGGGGGCGTCTTGGTTTCCAGAAGTGTTTTCAGCCGCTTCTCCACGTTCGCACCGGCCGGACCGGTCTCCTCCAAAGCCCGATCGAGGAGCCGCTGTTCCAGCTCCGTGTCTTCCGCGTGGGTGAACCAGCCGGAGGGCTCGAACCAGTCATACCGGGTGTACTCCAACAGCCGGTTTGTTTCGGCCGGGAAGTCGCGGCGGATCTGGTCCCAAACCTTGCTCACCCGGCCGGCCGGCGGCTTGAGCCCCCCGTACCACTCGACGTATCGCCGGCGGGCGGAGCGCATCGTTTCCTGAAGCGAATCCTCCTTCACGTAGATCGACGCCGGCCGGCCGCCGGGCAGGTTCCCCTCGGGCCCCAAGTCAACGAAGAACTCCATCTCGCCGATCTGATAGTTGTAGTGGACGGGCCCCCCCGACTCGTAGCTGCTTTGGACCCGCACGCCCACGTAACGCGCCCGGACGCCTTCCCACGCAACGTCCTCGAAAGCCCCGGCCCCCAGCACCGCAAACGTGTGCCCCTCGACGAGCGCGCGGATGCCGGCGTCGCCTTCAACGTCGTCGACCGTGCGATGGTTGCTCGGGTCGTCGTCGGCGAAGTGGAAGAAGTCGACCTTCTTGGGATTATAGGCCCCGCCGGGAATGCGGGCGGTCAGCCTGGCCCCGGTGACCTCGACCGGCCGGCCGAGGTCAAAAATCATGTGCCCGGAAACGGGATCACACCCTCGGGGCGGGATGGTCGTGGTGCCTTGTCCTTCGAGCGTGTCGTCCAAGAGGCAAGAGAAGGTGGCCGGGTCGCCGTCGATGGCCCGATCGGCCGCATATTCCGGGTCGGGCGGGTTGCCGCCTACCCGACCCACGGGAAACGCCGGCCCCGAAGCCCACGGCACGGCCACGGGCGAGACAAGCTCGGCGGCTCGGGCGGACCTCTCCACTCCCGACCCGAAGAAAACAGCGACCACCAGGACCAACCGCGTAACTTGTTCCCAAGCTCCGCTCAGCTTACCTTTGCCTTGATCCCAAGATCCGCTTGGGAACACTCCCTCTTCGCAGCATTGCTTTGCCCCCTTGGGCGAGTCGGCGAGACAGGAGTTGGCGGAAGTGCGGTCCCAAGCAGAGCTTGGGACCGAGGTTGTGCAACCGGCGATACTGAACAGCGGCTTTGTGTTCATGAGCGTGTGCCACTGCTTGACGCAAGGCAAGCAGTGCCCGACACTGCTTCTGCCGAAGCAGTGACACACCGTGCGTGTTCTCCCAGTGTCATGAATAATCCGGGTTAGCGCAGGGCGCCACGGGCATCTTGCCCCCGCACTGGCGAGACGCCAGTGGCACCCGACCGTGCGGGCTTTTCCTTGTCCCGTCTAGCTATCGTCCGCCTTTGGTTCGGCGGGTTTCTCTTCGTTGGCGGGGGGATTCTCGCTTTCTTTCGCGGGGGCGGTCTTTTCGGCATCCGGCTCGGCGGCGTCGGCGGTTGAGGGGGCCGCGGATTCCGCGGCGGCCGAGGTAGCCTTCTGCTCGAGGCGTTTCCGCTCCAACTGCTCGACGACTTCCGTGACGACCGGCAGCGAGATCTCTTCGAGGCGAATGTCGCCGAAGTGAGTGATTTGCAGGCGCCGCGCGAGCATCACCGCCCGACGCTCGTTTTCCTGCTCGGGAGTGAGATTCTCGGCGGTCTTGAGGTTTTTCATGTTCCGGTTCAGGTCGGAAAGCAGGGTGATCACCACCTGTGCCTGGTCCTCCATGCCGAGCTGCAGCTCCTTTTCCATCGCGGCTTGCAGGAGACCGACGACTTCCTCGGAGACTTCGTCGCCCTTTTCCAGGTCGTCAAGCGCTTGCTCGACGGTCGAGCGGTTCTCGTCCAGGATCCTTCGGAATTCCTTCTCGCCCAGGACGTTGAGTTGGGCGATCAGCTCGTCCGATCGCTCACAGGCGTAGTCTTCGAGCTGCCGGCGCAGCGGCGGGATCGCCGCCACGATTTGCTGGCTCGCCTGTTCGGCCCAGGTCGCGGCGTTCTTGTTGACCTCCTCCTCCAGCTTCCTGCGTACTCCGGGGATTTGCTGGTCCAGCGTGTTGCCCACGAGAGAAACGAGCCCTTCCGGGTCCTTGAAGGAGGAGATTTCCTTGTAACCATAGGCGAAATACCCTGCGATCAAGAGCAGCAGGGCGAGACCAACGATCAGCGTGATCCAGCCGCCGCGCCGGAAGCGGCGGCGCAATGCCCTTAATTCCTGATGCGTGGCTTCGATACGCTCGGTCACGGTTTGGGACGGAGACATGATGCGTTATCCTTTCAACGAGACGTTAAGCTGGCAATTGACTGAAAGGTCTTCTCCTAGGGAAGCGCCGCACTCTCGAAGACGGGGCCCTTGTCGAGCTTGTCGGCGGCAAGCCGGAGCAGGCTGGTCACGAATTTCTGTTCCAGCGGAGGCTCTCCCGGGCCGGGAACGTCGGCCATCTCGAAGTCGTCCCAGGTGCTCTGCATTTCCTGAAGCTCCTGACGCACCTGCTCGGAGTAATACTTCTCGACCAGCTTCTCCATGATCTGCTCCATGCTGGTATAGACCTGCACCAACAGCTCCGGGTCCTGGACCTGGGGAAACTCCTCGCGAAGAATCGCCTGGCAGCGCTCTCCGGTTTCCTGGTAACGGGCCGTGACCTTCTGGCTCAGCCGGGACTCGAGATTCGCCATGAGGGTGTCGCGTTCCTGCGTGAAGGCCGCGGTATACTTGGGCATGTCCGCCTCGGCCTGCTTTTGAAACGCCTCGGTCAAGACGGGCTTGCAGTTCTCGACCAGCCGGTTGAACTCGTCCAGGGCCGGCTTGGAGCTTTCGTTGACGCGCTCTCGCGCCTTGGCGGCCAGGAGGTCGAGGTTCTCCTTCGACCCGAGCTCGAGGGCCAGGCCGTAAAACATCCACACGGATCCGCCGAGAAACGCAAGCACCGCCAGAAGCAGCAACAATCTCGTGAAGCTCGCTCGCCGAACGGCCTTCTTCACCGCGGCGATCTCCTGGTCGAGGGCCCCAATTTTCGTCAACAACGCCTGATTCTCTGTGGTCGGGGGGGATTCGGAAGTCATGGGCTGTCTCCAAAGCGCTAGATGCTGCAACACGGACGAAACACGCCAAAATCCTCGTTAGTCCACCGGATCTGCCGGGGAAAAGTCATCAGGTCTTGCCCCTTGGTACGTGTATGTTGAAAACATCCCCCCTTTGAGTAGGGCCTCGAAAGGCACGGGGAGACCGTTATGTCCTCGACGCCAAAAGGACGCCGTTTCGTCCCTCGTTTGGGCTCGCAGACACGCAGTGACCACGTCCGGAGGAGACTCAGATTCGCGAGTCGACGAAACCATTCGGCAGCCAGAAAAGACACCAGAAAAATAGGTCAAGGACCCGAGTTCAACGGGGAACGATGGCGGACCTGATACCGCACCCTCATTTACGGGGGCTTCCACTTACCTCTGGCTCTGCCGTTGTTGGCAGATTCTAATTGCTGAAATCCAAAAGTCAACAGCCGAAAGCCGCCATTTTTCCCAAATCCCACCGGAAGGTACCGCGACTCTCGGGGAATGCTCGAAGCCGAAGGCGATCCATGTCGACGCCGTCTCCCGCGGCGGCGCCAACCGCACCCATGCCGTGATCCCCCCGGACGCCCCCAAGTCAAGCGCTTGCAGAGGCCGTGTCGGGCCACGAGAATGAGGACCTCCGCACGCAAACGCCGGTTGGAAAGCGGCGAAATCACGCCGTCTCAACTGCATCTCGCCGGGAAGCTGCGAGAACGGACGAGGGGAGTACGATGGGCGACACCCTCCACGGGCGAAAGCAGGCCGGCACCGTGATGTCTTTGGCCGTCGCAATGGCGGTGCTCGCGCCGGCTGGAGCCGCTCCGCCGCCCCGGGCCGAGGAGCAGCCGGTCCGATACGTGGTCGTCGTCACCGGCGGCGAGCTTCTCGCGGGCGCGTACGCCGACGGGCACACCCACTTTCTCACCCGAACGCTGCACCCGCTCGGCTTCGAGTGCGTTGGCTCGCTGAGCGTGGACGACAAGAAGGCCGACATCGAGGAGGCGCTCCGGTTTGCCGCAACGAAAGCGGCCCTGGTGATCGTCACCGGCGGACTCGGCCCGACCGATAACGACGTCACCCGCGAGACACTCTCCGATTTCACCGGCATCGCGCTTGCCGAACATCCCGACGTGCTCCAGGCGATGGAAGCGCGTTTCGGGATCCCCCGCGATCAGCTCCGGGCGAACCTGCGCCGGCAAACGCGCGTGCCGACCGGCGGCGCCTACTTGAAGAATTCCAACGGCACGGCCGTCGGGCTCGTGTTTGAACAGGGCGACGCCGTGATCGTGGCCCTCCCCGGGCCGCCGCGCGAGTTGCAGCCGATGGTCCGCGACGAGCTGGTGCCGTACCTGAGCCGGCGGTTCGGCACGCGGCTACCCGGCTGCTCGGTGACGCTCCGATTTGTGGGCATCGGTCAGTCGGGGATCGACCAGTCGCTCAAGGACCACGTGCCGTTGGAGTCCGACGTCACGGTCAGCTCGCAGTTCGAGGGGAGCCGCGTCGATTTCACGTTTTCGCTCCCCGACGACACGCCGCAGGGCCGCGCCCGGCTGGAGGCGCTCAAAGCAAAGATCGTCTCGCGTCTGGCCGACTACGTCTATGCCGACGACGAGACGTCGTTGGAGACGCACGTCGCAAAGCTCCTGGAAGGCCGCGGCGCGACGCTCGCCCTGGCCGAGGCGGGTAGCGGCGGAAGCCTGGCCGCGGGCTTAAGCGGCGTCGACGGCGTCGATCGGGTGCTCACCGGCGCGTACGTGGCCCCCACCGAAGAGCAACTCCGCCGCCTGCTCCGCGTGCCCGACGCCAAGTGGACCGGCGCCGCCTCAAGCGTCCAAAGGACCGAGCTGGTGGCCCAAGCCGCGGCCGACGCGACCGGAAGCCGCTGGGCAATCGCCGTCGGCCAGATCCAACAAGACGGCGGGGCCGGCTACGTCGAGGTCGTCTTCAAACTGCCCGACGGCCGCCTCGAACGTCACCGGGTCGACTTCCGCGGCAGCGGCGAATCGGCCCGTTCGAGACTGACCACCCAACTGCTCGATCAACTGCGAAGGAGACTGCGATGATCGAGCGTGTCCGGGAATTGGAGCGTGTAGACAACGTGAACTTGAGGAGACCTTCCATGCTTGCCCGGTTGACAATCGTCGGTTTCTGTCTCTTGGGAGCGACCTCGCTTCCCGCCGCCGAGAAGCCGAACATCATTCTGGCCATGGCCGACGATCAGGGATGGGGCGACATGGCCTACAACGGGCATCCCGTGCTGAAGACGCCGAACTTCGACGCGATGGCCGCCGCCGCGCTCCGCTTCGACCGCTTCTACGCGGCGGCGCCCGTCTGCTCGCCCACCCGGGGGAGCGTAATGACCGGGCGCCACCCCAACCGCTTCGGCTGCTTCAAGTGGGGGAACACGCTCCGCCCGCAAGAGGTCACCGTCGCCGAAGCCCTGAAGCAAGCCGGCTACACGACGGGCCATTTCGGCAAATGGCACCTCGGCTCCGTGCGCTCTGGTAGCCCGGTCAGCCCCGGGGCCAGCGGCTTCGACGAGTGGCTTTCCTCGCCGAACTTTTTTGACAACGATCCCGTCCTGAGCGACCAGGGCAAGGCCGTCCAGACCGAGGGCGAAAGCTCGATGGTCACCGTCGACGCCGCGCTCGGCTTCATTCGCCGCTCGGTCGTGGAAAAGAAGCCGTTCTTCGCCGTCGTCTGGTTCGGGTCGCCGCACGGCCCGCACCAGGCCGTCGAGGAAGACCGCCTCCTCTACGCCGATCAACCAAAACCCCTTCAGCATTTCTACGGCGAGGTCACCGGCATGGACCGGGCGTTCGGCAAGCTTCGCGACGAAGTCGGTTCGCTCGGCATCCGTGAGAACACCGTGCTCTGGTATTGTAGCGACAACGGCGCCCTGCCGCGGGTCGGCTCCACCGGCGGGCATCGCGGCAACAAGGGCCAGGTGTACGAAGGGGGGCTTTTGGTGCCGGCCATCCTGGAGT